>NZ_CAWPQZ010000001.1:0-252411 GCF_963889785.1 Vibrio sp. S12_S33
CTTCCACACCCGTTGGAAGCGTGACATTGGTTTCAAAACCATCACTGTTCTCGGCCACGCTGACGCTGCCGTCCGCCGCATCGGCAATGGTTAACGTTGGCGCCGTGTCACTCACGCCATCACCGTCGGTATCACCCGGAATGGTGGTGTCTAAATCAAACGTCACTGGCGCGCTTTCAGCGGTGGTGTTACCCAACGAATCGCTTATCTGCGTGGTCACACTGTATGTGCCATCTGCTGTCAAGGCCGGAATGGTGATATTAGAGCTGCCATTGCTCAGATCTGCAGCCGTCACGGTGTAGGTTTGCTCGGTCTCACTGCCATCTGGGTTAGTGATGGTTAACGTCACCGTATCGCCTTCTTTTACGCCCGTTGGAAGTGTGACGTTAATTTCAACGCCACGATTGTTTTCAGTGGCGTTCACACTACCGTCCGCTGCATTGACAATGGTTAACGTTGGCAACGTATCGCTCGAGATGGTAATGCCTGTCACAAGTAAGTCATCAGATCTTTCAAGGTTAGGAAAGAGTAAAATTGGGCTTGTTTCAAAAAAAGTTGAAACACTTGGAAAATCTACATCACCAAAATTCAAAGTAAACACTTCACCGATGGAAGAACTTAAAGTTTCACCTGAGGCTGGAGCTAACTCTTCAAATAAAGTGGGGTCTAATCCATCTATAATTAGCTGCTCGATAGACTCTTTTTGATCAAGAGAAACATAATCAGCTAAAGATTCTCGTTCACTCGAGTCTTCATATACTGCCGAAGCCACCAAAGTACCTGATTCATCAAAAACAAGATAAACAGTACCTTCTTCCTTCTGTGATAAGCCTTGCGTTACCACACCACTCTCACTGACCGATACTATTATATTCATTCTAACCCCTTGAAAAAAATATCAAAAAAGTTTCAATCGAGAATTCTAGATGCCTTTAACACATCAACTCTCCAACGTATATTTTGATTCAAAATTAACGTAACAAAATTTAGCCACCTACAATAATCAAGACTAGCTCAAACTTATAACAAGTTCTAATAAGTTTTAATAAGTTTTAATAAGTTTTAATAAGTTCTAACAATTAATTAAAAGTACATTAAATTCACAAACAAGCTTCTAGATATCTAAAAATCCTTCATGTACATTCCTCGTAACATAAACTCGCCTCGCTTTAAGTAGAAACTGTCTTTGATGTGTTGGCTATTCAGTCTCTGACAGATCTCCTCATAATCCCCCCAGTCCTACGTTCTATGTGATCTTTTGATATTCGAACATTCCCCATTGATATTGGGATTCATTAATTTGGTATAGCAGAGAATGCGGCTAGAAGCGTATTATCTGGAGCAGAGGCAAAAATTATTCCTAAAAGCATACAGGATCAGTCGAGTCATTACGGAACCTGCTAATGACCCGTAATAGCGCTGTCAAATCAAGAACTCAGGCTGTGAATCAAATAGAACTAAACGTCTGTTGAACTCATTCAGCGCTACTCTCTGCTTCTCTTCAAAGTGCTCCCTAAAATCAGGTTTAAGAATCTGGCTAGAGTGTTTGACCTCGAAGAATGTTGATTGCTCATTATGACCTATTGTTAAAAAGTCAGGAGTATATCGGCACTTGCGGTTATTAAACTGATAGTGGAAACCAAAAGGTTGAGAAGTAAAACTCTTGATGTTTGGGTTGTATTCGAGGTGAAAACAGAAATCGAATTCCAAAATAGAGAAAGTGCGAACAACAGCATCGTTCTTCAAGCTCATGAACTTACAGATGTTGTCTAAGTGAGATGATTTCTTAGTTTGGTCAAACATAGCCAAGTCACTTTTGTTGTAAACCTACAACAAAAAAATAGACTATGAAGTCTTATGGTGTAAATATGAAGAAAGCCTGCAATTTATGCGAACATATATTGCAGGCTTCAGAAGTGTCGCTGAAACCATAAGATGTCCTAACACCCGACTACGAATCAATTAGTTAAGAACAGTGCAAAACCATATGGCGTCCTAACATGAAAGCATAAGGTGTCCTATTTCTTGCTTCTGTTTAAGTCTGGTGAATGCGGTGAAAGAAAACTACTTACAGATTCAGGCAACATTAGTAGAAAAACACACCGCTGGGTGATCACAACGATTAACCATGCAGCGACTAACCATGACAAACATCAGCCAGAACACTGGAGATCTGAACACTGAAGAGCTGTATCTTAGCTCAGTTTTGGACAGAAGTTTGTTTGCATATTTACTAATTTAGTAATACGCGTACAACTCTAGGTATTGAAAAATCACTTAGTGGAGTGTCCCATTTTCGTAGTGTGGCTCTGTATATCCAAACTGACATATTGCTTAAAAAGCTAGTCTCAATTAATTCGCCTACAAAGCAGGAGTAAGTCATGCGACATACTGTGTTAATCAAAAAGCCATTCTTTAACCTCTTCATAATTTTCTAAATAAAGAGGTCTTGTAACAGGATCATCTAACCGTATCTGCTTGTCTATAAGATGATATTGTAAGTAATACTCTGCCATTGCTGCTCTCAATTTAACTTCATAATACTCACCTTCCCCCCTATCCATCATGATTACTTTTTTCTGTTCATCAGTAAGAGTGGGTTGCGGAGCAATTTTCAATGTTATTGTTTGCATCCAACTACGATCATCTTTAGCTAACCATTTAGAACCACCAACTATCGATAAATCTCTCATACGATTAATGTTAAAATCTCTAAACTCTCCTCTACGCTCATCGTATGCACGGCAATGCCAGCGTAACCCACTACTAGCTAACGCAACCGGGTGTAGTATTCTTTTTAAACCTTCTGGATGATTTAGAGAATGGTAAGTCACCTCGATAGAAAGCTTTTTAGCAATAGCTTGTGAAAGATAACGGCTAACTTCTGGGTTTACTTGACAAGAGCTTGAGGGACCAAAGTCCAAAGTATTTTCTCCCCAAAGAGAAGAAAAATAAATCGAGCAATTTAGTCTTAAAAAAGCAGAATACTCTTCCCACGACCTTTCTATGTATTGAGGGGAAAAGTCACCTGTTGGCTCAAATCTTTTTTCACTTTTGTTGTATACAAGAGCATGGGGATATTCCTTACGATACTCAGCTAAACTCTTTGTAATATTGTTTACCGTTACCTGAAACAAATCAGCTAACATAGACGCATTAACCATACCTTCCCAATACGCAAACATTTCTATTGCCCGAAAGCGGCTCTCTTTTGTGCTTAGACCACCACCAATCATTTTTGGTACTCCATAACTTCAATTACTTCTAACGTCGCTTTGTGAACAATTAAATGTTCTTGTGTTATCGCTAGCCTCCCAGCATCTATTTTTGACAAATGTTCTCTTACTCTAATAGGTGTCTCAGGATCTTGCAGGCGCTTAGTTAGTTGAGGATATTGCTCATGATACTCATCTGATTTCGTCAAATTTAAAACTTCTGGTGACAACACTTTCGGCACAAGTAAGTCGATAGACCTTATTTCGGCCAAGTTTAACGCCATATCAATTCCCGCAGCATCGTAATCATAAAAAACTAACACCTTCGTTTCTTTGCTAAGTCCTCTAATAACTTCCCTAACCGCAGTCTGATTGTCACCATGTCCCCGATATACGATGACAGCGTCTTTGTACTCCAAAGGAAGAAGCTTTATTACGTGTTCCCAGTAAACCAGCACTTCTCCATTTTCAATGACTACTAACTTATTGATCCGTTTTACATCTAAGAATTCTTTTCTAACCGAAATAACTGTACCGATGGAGGTTTTTATATCCTCACCACTAACCAGAGGTATATACGATGTGGAAGATGACATATTTATCATCGATTTAAACACATCACCTTTAGCCCATTTTTCCTGTGAAAGTGTTAAAGAAGCATCAAAACGGCTATCGAAATCTAAAGAAACATCGATAACAGTAGTCCCTAACAAATCATCAAGAAAATGCTCTAGCTTTCTTAACTCACAATATGTTAGATGAATTTTTCCACGTCTAAACTCACCAATCCCTACTTCATCACAAATTTGTCTATACGATGGTTTATCAGGTAACTGTCTTTTTGATAACTTAACCAGTTGTTGGGCCAATTTAACTACTTTCTTATTCACGAGTACTCTTCCTGAAAATCATATCCTTAATATATAATGTTCCGTCAAATGGTTGAGCTATATCTCTAATTTCCTCAACCAAAGCATATCTGGAAATCGATTTTTTCTGAGCCTCATAGTAACTCATCACCATAATCATCCAATCCTCAGGTGTTGCTTCTACATCAAGAACACCGTAAGCATTCATCGCTGAAATATCTTCTTTGTAGGATGTATCGGTAATAGCCTGAAATAGCAGCTCTACATTTTCTGTCAGAGGATCAAAAACATTTTCCAGAGTCTCTCCTCTTGCATCGGCAATGTCCTCATTAATTCCTTCTGGTTGCTCGGTATCTGGCTCTGGTTGAACCTTTTCCAAAGTATCCAGCGCAATATCCATCAGGAGCTCTTCATCTCTTGCACTACTGGTATCAACATATCCCCCCAAACGTTGCCTTTCAGCAAGAGAGACACAGGTAGGCAGGTCCATGATTCCCGATACATCAGGCCGATAACCAGGTTGCTCTTTGAATTTGTTCGAGAAGATATCAATCAGCATGTTTAATCGACGAACTGCTTTATCTTTTTGTAGTTTCTCCACCATGCTAATTAGCTTGCGATTGGTAGCTGCCAAATCTTTCAAACTACGATCAATATGAGCTTTAAAGACTTTCATTAGTAAACGTTCAAGCAGTAAATCAGTTCCAACCCATTCTCTTATCTTTACCACACTTAAGTGGCTTATTGTCGTTCTGAGCTTATAGCATTCATCTTTACAGCGGGTTGTCTGTCTTATACGTTCATCAATGTCAGACACGACACTAAATTCATCAGAAACAATATGATGATACATACTTAAGGCATCTGTAAGCATGTCCATTATTTCCATGACTATCTCTCTGATTTCATCAAAGTATTGCTCGTGTGGAGTGTGCATCCGGGTCTTCGATTTCTTGTAGCTTTCTATACTGAATTCTAAATCCTCAATAAGACTGGAATATGCTCCTACTTTTTCTCTGAATCTATATCTGCTAGTAACATGATCCAACAAACTCCTAACTTTGCTGTGAACCTGAACACCAAGGTTGTCGTCTACATAATAAGCTAATCGATTTTTTTCTAAGGCTGTTATTGCAGATTCATTTTCAGGTGTGTCATCAATTTGACCAGCAGTTACATAGCAGCTTTCATCAACTACCTCGATATGCTTGCTTAGTGCACGAATCGCTGATTTTGAATCTTCTTTACGTCCCATCAGAAGAGCTCCTGCTGAGATTCCGGCTCATCATCTGGTAACTCGTAACCTTCAAATGAGTGAATGAATTCTAATTGATCAAATAATAAAGACCATTTAGCTGTCGCTATATACACAGCTCCAGAACTACCAACCGAGAGTAGGTATCCATTGTCAGTTAAATACGTCAGAACAGACCTCAGCTTAGTTTTTGATTCAACAGATCTTGACACTTTTTTAAATTTAGAAGCGATCTGATTCAACAGTTCGGACATCGAAGAGGACTCTTCTATTGCAGATAGTAGCTCTGACTCTGAGATTCTTGCGCCAGCTTCTACTGGACGAGATTCCGCATCTACATTTCTCACTAATCTAAGCCAATCAAGCAGTGGTTCTAGGTCGGCTAGCATATGGGAGAATTGTTTAGTCGCTTTTTTTCGTCTCTTTGGATCTTCTAATGTCTCATATGAGCAATAGTAACCTTTGCTGTCATTCGTGTTTCCAACTTGTCTGGAAATTCGATGCAGAAATGCATTAACTTCGGAACGATTTATTGAGTCTTGGAGGAATCGAAAAGCTTCGGGATAAGAAACTTCACATATCACTTTTTCATCAAGCAGATATTCAACCGTAATTTCAAATCTGGTGCTCATGATTACTTGTCCTCCTCTTCAGGTAATAAAGGATTTTGCTTACGTCCTTTTACTGAAACATAACGTTTAATACCCAGGTTTTTGTCCACATAATTCTTGGTGGTAAAGAAGCGGAGTAATACAGGAGATGGGTTAGGCTGAGCACAAAACAGCGAGATGTTATGTTCATCCATTAGCTCGAATAAGATCATCACGTTTTCATCTGAAATTTTACCAAGTTCATCTAATGGCCAATGTATCCTCACATTACTGTCTTTACATAAGTAACGAGTCATACCGCAGAACACAACAATCACTGCCAGTGTAGAGATACCTTCACTACTAAGCCCTTTGAGGTCAGCATCGGTTCTTATGTTTACAGGTCGACCATTTTCTCTCATCGATATATCAATATCGACTAAAGATTCAATGTCATTACTTATCTGACAACTACGCAAAGAGTCTGTGGTACTACGGAATATCGTGACAAATTCTTTGCTAGGAAGGACATTCCTATCGCTCTCCATCCACTTAGACCAGACTTCGCTAAACGCCTTTAAATCTTTCCAGATATCAAACTCATCGACTTTTGATACCAACTCTACGTTAATGTCACTTAGAGCTTCAAAATGATTTGTTGTATTTATTTCTTCACCAAGTGTTGAGGAAATTGATCTCACTTTTCTATTTAATGTGTCCAATGAATGGTAGAAACGCACATACCGTTCACCTACCGTTTTGAGTGACTCAAGGGTAACTTCTCTGATGTCGGGGATGGCTACCTCTAATAAACGTCTAACATCATCGATACCTTCAATAAAGAAATCTTCCGTATAATTGGCATGAATTGAACGCAGACTCCTGTCTTGCTCCATGTTTTCCCACAAAACATAGACTTTATTCTTTGAACCGATACTTGTTAAAACCTCTCCTACTTTTTTTACTGCATCAGCGATACTTCGACGCAGTACTTTAATCCTATTAATGTTCCTAGTTAGTCGTTCAAGTAGCAGCTCTAAAGACAAATTGTCCCTAATTTCGGTTGACTTATGTGTAGTCGGAACTTTTTCAAGTGCATCATTAACATCTTCATAAGCGTTATTTACACTTTTCTGCTCTCTCTCTAACCGACCTAGCTCTGCCTTATGTTCTTTAGTTTTGACCTCTAGTTCTTTCAATCGCTCTTGGTACTTTTTCTTTTTGTCTTCAAGCTGACTAGATAAGCGAGCAACTGATGCTGAAAGTTCAGTTGCCTCTTTTTCATGCTTATCTATATGTACCCACAACGATTTTTCCCAGCTACGATAATCATTGATTAACTGCGTGTAACTTTTTATTAGTTCATATTTACTCTTAGATTTGGCCGCCCTTTCTTTGGCTACTTGCTCAGTCAAAGGATCAATACCTCTATTTTTCAATATCGCCTCAAAGGTATCCTCGAGTTCTTTAAGTTGATAACCCGCAGTCGCTTTAATATCTTTAATCAGTTGGCCTTTCAGATCAATTTGCTCTTGTATTGCTGCTTCTTCAACCGAAGCGTTGGCCTTTAAAGTAAGTATCTCTTGTTTGGCAGTTTCTTCTAACTTTTCAACACCACTATCCGTTTCATGATCATATGCTTTTAGCTCTAAAATACTATGCTGAATACGTTTATCAATTTCCCCAACCCTGTTGTTTATGGCCCTCTCTATATCAATTTTTTTTGCTTTTACTGACAGACCTATCTCTTTCATTTCATTCTTCAATCCTTCTTCTTCTCTTCCCAGTTGGGATAGATCCTTTTCAGACTGAGAGACTTGCTTGTTGAGTTTTCCAAGTTCTGTTTTTATTCGGGTTATATCTTCTTCATAGTTAAGAATATCTTTTTTGAGGGCTTCTCTTTGTTGCTTTAGCTGATTCTCAGACTTAGTAAACTCGTTCTGCTCAACAAGGTTGAGATTTATTTCGAGTCCATACAGAGCTTGGGAACCATCGACAAATTGAGGATTTAAGTTTTTCTGGTTAAGGAGCTCAGGTCGAATCACTTTCCCTATAGTGTCTCTCCAGGAGTCTTTCGTATCATTCAAAAATTCATGCAAGCTATCAGGTTCAGGGTTTAACTGCCTAGTGATTTTCTCTCTTTCTTTTTCGGCCTTACCTAGAGCTTTCTTTTTAAGATCCAATTCATCTAGTTTGCCGTCCCGAAGCTTTGTATCAGTATCAAGTTGTTCTCTTTTTTCCGATATATATATAGCTTGCTTTACTAATTGCTCGTCAATTTCACTAATTTGGTTTTCGTATGAACTAATTTCTTTATTCTCGTCTTCAGAATACAAAGAAGCCTTTGTTTTATCATCGTAGAACGCTTGAATATCATCGTTAATGCGTTGTTTTTCTGAAGCTCGGCTTTTCAAAAATTCACGAATTTGCACATGCATTTCGTCAGAGCGATCATTTTGTCTTTGCTGAGCAAGCCTCAAATGCTCAGACATTGATTTATCTAATGTAGATAGGTCCTCCTTTGCCTTACTTAACTTATTCGTTGTATCAGTTTCCAGTTGACCAATTTTTATTTGGTGTGCATCAGCCTGCTGTGATACCGCTTCTAATAAACCTTTGTAGTGTTCGCTATCGCTGTTCATTTTGACTTCATAATCAGACAACTGTTCGTACTGAGATATCTTGGTCGTAATGTTCTCCTTTCCATCCCAGCGTTCTCTTTCATCATATATCGTCTGAATTAGGCTATTCTTACCTTCTAAGGCATTATATTCATTGTTATAACGTTCTCTTAATGCGGTTGTTTTACTTTTATAATCATATTCCAGCTCACCTGTTTGAATTCCCAAGTCTTTTATTAAATCTTCTGTAGTAATCAGATTTAATTCCACTTTAGAAGCAGCCTGGTCTAACTGTTTTTTATAGGCTAACAATAATGACCATTGTTCTCTGAGCTCTACGTCTTTATCCAAAGCATCATGAAACGTAGCGCTATGCTTTTCAATCTCAACCAATACATTAAGGCTGTTGATATACTCCGCATCATCTATGTGGAAAGGTGCCTCTCCGATATCTATCTGGTCAGATAAAAAACTGTCTACTACCATGGTTTTAAATTGAGCGAGTAGCTTATCGTGTCTCAACATTACTGCTGTCAAAGAATCGATATGCTGCATCTGAGTGTCATTTGAACAAAGTGAGAACTGGTAAGCTGTTGAGGATAGAGATTGATGGGATTTACGTTTCTTTTGCAGGCGCTTTTTATCATTTAATAGAACTGCTCGGTAATCAATTGAGCTTCCAATCTGATTACTTACGTAGAAGTGTTTAGAAACTACATGTCTCAACCAGTCATGCACATCGCTAGTGCCGACCAACTGATCCATAAGATGTTGTTGAAACAATCCTCCTTCGGCACTGCAATCAACAAACCGATAAGCGACCGATTTCTTCGACTTATACATTACAACACATTTGAGCTCACCCAAACGCTTATACTCAAAAATCAGCATTGATCGCATTGATGGTAACAAGAAATCAGAAAATGCTTTTTTCTCACCAGCCCGGTTTACCAGTGAACTCGGCTCTTTACCATAGAAGAAAGGAATAAGGCTAAGCATGGTTGATTTACCAGCACCATTCGTTCCCATGTTATTGGTATGCCCAACACACTCTACTTCTGTAAATTTTCCTTTGAAGTAACTGTGATGGAGGTAGATTTTCTGTAGCCCACTTTCCATTATTACACCTTGCAACTAAAACATACATTAATTCAATGTACATTAAAGCAATGCATGTTTATAGGTGTTTTTATATACAGCAGTTTATCTCATAATTTCAAGTCTAATATCCCACTTAACCAATAGGCTGACATTTTGCAGTGAGGTGTGCTTGTAAGCTATGTGGAGACATTTTCTTCGGTTATAAAGAAAAAGCCCCAGAAAATTCCAAGGCTTCATATGGCTTGTTCTCTGCTAGCCCAGCAGTTAAAGGTTGCTTTCTTCCAGTCCTCTTCTTACTGCCTATTCGGCAGTTAGCTCACTGGATGATCTGAGTACGGGGATTGACATACTTTTGGCTACCTATTCGGCAGTTCACTATAAATATTAGTCAGCAACCTGACTCTTCTCTACTATTTTAGTGTAAAAACTCTTTTTTGTTCTTTTTATAGAACATAAATATAACACTTGGAAATAAGGTCAAAGCACGAAATCGGGGACTGTTCCTCTCCATTTATCATTTGTAGCCAGTCCATAGCTGTTAAATCCTTCTTGTTTTTCCTCTGTAAAAACTTCTCGCTGGATAAATAAAACAAATTCATCTGTTGAAGAGCTGTTCATAGGAACACTATGAAAAAAATCAAATTCTCGTTCTTCTTCTGACTCAGGGAAATAATCTTGTCCAATTACTTCAGCTCTTCTCATCCCTCTGTTGATTCGCCGTTTCTTCGAACCAATAAAGCTCTTTGCTATCGTTTGGTTACGAACAAAACGAACTTCATCCACATCACCTGGCACTGGTTCTACAGATGAAATGTCAAATACTCCTTCACCAACCATAGTTGAAAAATACGGCTGGAAAGATAAACCAACGAGTAAGTCTGTATTTGTGGAGACAAATGCAATCACATTGCCAACTGAGTGTTCATCCCACCGTGGAAATGATACCCCAACTGAATTTTTAAATTGGCTATTCCGATCGTTACTTATAAAACCATGCATTGTGGAGATACAACGGCCAGCAAGGAGCTCATTATTAGCTTGTTCAGGCAAGTAACGAATTGAAAAATAAAATTGAGACATCATCCTTGCTCCTTCTTACTTTTCTTACTTGCACCGTTAAACAAACCGCCTTTCGCTAGTACTGCCATCATATAATGAACTTCATTTGGAATAGACTGTTTGCTCTTCATCTGGTCAATATAACCATCTGTATTTCTGATCAAGGAATAAAAGTCATGCCCCATCGAACTATGTCTTCTGGCTATCACATACTGCTGATCAGCTCCATATTCATTTACCCGTAAAGTTTTATCTGCACATTTATCCCACCAATCATCAATGAGTTGTATTGCTGCACCAACCTTCTGCTTGTGATATGCCGCTGTTTTCTCTCCATCATAAAGTTCTGTAGTTGCTAGCTGCTTTGTTGGTTTTCCCTGTTCTTTTGTGTCGAGAAACTCCTGACTCGGATAAACTTCATCTCCCCAGCCGACACTAAGTTTCGCTTTTACATCCATGTTGAAATAACGACTGCGATCAGACAAAGCTTGTGTCAGATATTCAGTTAATCCGTTTAGCGATTTCAGAGAATCAGAGTCCCAAGAACCATTCCACTCTAAACGTCTCGCATCAGCTATACGCCACTGATCTTTTTCAGTTCTGACTTCGATTTCGATATTACGACACTCTCTGTTACGCCACACCCAAGTCGCCATCAGAATATTTTTTGCGTAACGTTTTGCTAGTTCTTGGTATCCACCTAATTCTTTATAAGATTTAGCAAGTGTCGCTAACGTCAAACGAATAGAACTATCCGCACATACATCTGGAAATAAAGAATTTGCTTTTATACGCAATGAAAAGGCACAGTAAATATTGTCAACTCCCGGAGGAACATAACATTCTTCAATGAACTGTGGATTAGAAAAGGCAAGATCTTGAGGTGCCACATTCTTCTGCTGAAAGTCCCCAGAGTAAGCTTCCGCATAGCCACTTTTAGGTGCTCTTAATCGAGTACGATCAATTTTCAACGGTGCCATTTTCTTATTGTCATCAAGATAGTAGAAATAAGCTTTCCCGGGCGATAAAGAGCGAACATAACTCAACTGATTACAAAGTTCCATAATCCACTAAATCCTTTTGTTTTTTATAAGGATAGTCTGCTCAGTTACTTCTATCGACCAAAACGCCTGTTCAAAAAAGTGATCTTTCCCAGCAAAACGAATTTCAATTGGATTCTGCCTTTTCGCTAATCCAATGCTGTTGTCTGCATACGCATGTTTTTCTGTTAAAGAGCCGCTTCTCGAGCATGGGATTTCTAAAAAGTGGAAACCATTGGCTACTGGTATTAATGAGCCATCTCCAGACAATATTGACTCCAATTCATCTAGCGTTGTCGGTTGATGAGAATAAGGAGTCAACCAACATCCATAGCCAGGTAATCCTTTAATTACCTGAAATAAATCAACCTTACTGCTAAAAATTCGTATCCAATTAATTCCAGAATCGATTTCTGGCTGGAATAAAGCCCCCCCTGCAAAATTAATCGGTAGTGCGGCTTTAAGTTGTGTCAGATGATCCGATAAGCGATGATTTGATTTCACTGTAATAACCAAATCAAACACTAAGTCAGTAAACTGCTCTTTTAATATTGTTGGGCGTTTAGCCGGTGAAACTTCCCGAGCCTTTACCACCGTATTCGGTTCTGTTAACTTAGCACTGGTTTTTATTGACTCATGCCGGACAAAAAAAGCAAAACTGGTAAAGTCAATACCATCTTCATCAGAACCCATTAAATCCAGAAATTCACGCTGATAATGATGCATGAATCCCCAAATAGCGGTCAGTGATGGTGCGCCACACAGGTATGGACAACTTAAAGCCAAGGCATCATAAGCGCGCATTGAAGATAAATAGATATACTGTTCTTGATTAGCCCCTTGGTCAGAAGGTTCTTCCGGTTTACTTAACTTATCCAATACCCAAATCAATTCTCGTTTTAACGTCTGCATCAATTTTGGATGATAAGCAAAGCGAGAAGAAAATCTGTTATTCTGCAAAGCCAGATTCAACCGCTGATTTAAACCAGTCACAAGATCTGGCAAGTCTTTCTCATCAACGCTCAGAAATTGTTTAACCAACCCATCATCAAAATCAGACAAAACACCCACAGGCTCAATAACCAAGTTGTCTCTCAACTCAATTAAAGGCAACAACCACCGGGCAATCTGTTTCCGAATTATCTCAAGTTGATACCTGCGAACATGAGAACGTTCTTTTTGTGTCTTTAATGGTTCAAAACCAGCTAAATGACCTAATACTGAACATGTCCTTTTTGAAGTAAGCTGATAATCATCAAAGTAACGACTTGTTCTCGCTCGACTAGATGCTAATGTCCTGTCTGATTCGGTTTTCACACCAGTGGGATAATTCATAACCCGCATATATCCACCGAGGGAGCCACATAAGTTACCGATGCTAGCTGAATTTGGATAATCCACCGATTTGAATTTAAGACTACACTCTTTATCTCTGGCGAGTTGTTCTAACTCCTGTTGCATTGCATGACTAACTACTGGAGTAATCGATAAATAATCGTCATTCCAAGGAACACGTACCTGTTTGCTATGTGAATGAACTTGGTCAGGAAACGCTTCACGTGGCAGGTTCTTTTCAGTTACTTGCTTAAATTTTGCTTGTTGTTCCTGTGTAAACCCAAAGTCAGAAAGTAAGAACTGCCAGTACTCATCCGCATCCATGAGTAATGAAGGGATATTTTCAATTTTTCCGCGCCAAAAGAACTGGCTTAAAGACCAAATTGTGTGTTTATAAGCACCAGAATCATGTGCCCAACCGTAGACTAATTCCAATGACTGACTACATAGTGTTGGAACTTTAGTTTCTATAGGTGAGGCAATAATCCGCTGTTTTGCAACCCGACAATCTGGATATTTGAGGTTATGAGTATGAAACCACTGCACCTCGTTCATTGTTTTAGACAAATTATCAGGATCTGAAAAGTACAATTCAGCGCGGTGAGTATCCAAATAGTCCTTTACCTTGGGTTGACCTAACGAAAGATTCAACAATACCGTTAAGGCTTCTCTCTCTGCTCCATCAATTTCAACCGGAATAGTGAAAGGCATAAACGCTTTCTTCAACTCAGTAAAACGTAACTTAGAATCTTCGATATCGATTATTTCTTTTAATTTTTTCATCGATTACCACTCCGGCAGATAATGGTATAAACCATCGGATTCGCTACTCATCCTTGCTAACTTCACTTCAACAACGCTCCGAAGTGTGAATACCGATTCATGAGGGGACAATTTACAATGCAATTTGGGCGTCAATTGAGCTTTAATCTCGCCATACTCATACAGGCGATATATTTCATCTGTAGTGCAAGAAAGTAGCGTAGAAGCTTCCAGAGAGCTTAATAACACATCTCCGATATTAGGCTTTTTAGATTTAGGATGTTTCGCAACCAGCTTTGTTAAATAATTTAGAACCGCACTCAATACCTGATTTTTAGCCAATTCACGACTTGGTAAATGACGACACTCTCTAAGCAAATCGCCAAAAACTTCGTTAAAATACATTTTGTTCCACGGCCTGACCCGTAGCATGTCTGCTTTTTCAACTATGCCATCCAAATCAGAAACCAACCTTTTCGGCCAACCCGTACAACACTGAATAAAATCTTCGAAACTGATGTCATCTGAGTCCCCATATCGATTCACATACCACAATATAAAACCGAAACGAGAAGAGATGCCCATATCCTTTGTCATAAGTCCAGATTCTACTGGCTTTTCACCCATTAACCATTGGGCTGCTTGCAGTTCTACTATTTCGGCTTTTTCTGGATGCATCTGGGATAAAGGGAAACCACATTCACAATGGTCAATTAATTCGGATGACTGGTAATCCAACAATTTTCCACATTTGGGGCACCGGTGAACCAATTTACAGTGGTGTTTATGGCATGCTAGATAAGGAATAAATTGCCACTCCTGACGGATATAAGAAGCTGCAGCTAAACATTGAGGACAAACGGGTGTGTGCCGTTTTCTAATAAAAACTTGAGGATAGTCGACACCAAAACGATGTACTGCTTTGTAATCTGAAGAGAAAACTGCTTTTGAATGAGCGAGGGCTAATCGCAGAATACCAAAATCATTGAGTTTCAGTTGTTTTTCTAAGTTCAAGAGAACTCGAACCCGCATTTGGCTGGTTGTCTGAGCTTTGTATAGATTGACCCGGCTTAGTTCAAACGAGAAACCTCCGGGAATGGCTTCATGTTGCAGTAACGTATCTCGCCAAATATCTTCAGCGAAATGAGCAAATCGCTCATAGCCTTGGTAGTTACTTAGCCGCAGTACGAAACTTTCGAGTGTTTCATCTGGGTAGAGTTCGATTTCCGTATCCATTGCCAACCTAAAACTTAGAATATCTAAGTTTTAGTATTATTCAGCCTTGGATAAAGTCAAATATATTCAGCATCTTTCTATGATTTTACTGAATATTTTAAGTTTTAGTTCTACATAGCATTGCAAAACAAAACGCTACTGATATGAAATGGTGAAAACTCCTTTAATAGGTTTGAAGCCCAAAGGAACGAAAATTGTGCTTTATATCTCTATCATTTTTTCCAAAGACAAACGGCTTCGCTGAAAGTAGCGTTCTAAAGTATCAAGATCTGAATTGGCCTCATAAAACGCTTTGGCTTTTTCTTCTTCTAAAGAAGTTATTGGCATTCCCCGGTTAATAAGGTGACCATTCTCTATATTTTTGAGTCGTCGGATTCGTATGTCTTTATCTGTTAAGCATGTTTCTTTCAGCAGTTTATGAGGAGGAAGATAGTGTTCGATTTGGAAAAAACACCCATCCATTTTTTCTAGATAACGCTCAACCATTGTTGGTTCGTTTTCAGTGTTTAAAATATCTCGCTCCCAACTATGTGAGGCTGATATGTACGACTCGTTTTCTTTTGAGTTTTGTTTTTGATGATTTGTATCTTTTGGGAAAGGGAGCTTAGGGGTAGGTTCTGTCTCCAAAGTATCAACCCTTAAAAATAACTTGTCGTCAAAATCAACCGAAGCGTTAGTTAATTGGTTTCCAGTATTCAATAACAGCTGCACCCAGAAGACCTCTTTGCTGAAGGCAGTTTTTTCATCATAAATGCCCGATTCAAGAACAACCACACGAATAGGCTCAACCGTTTCAGACCAAATCTTCTCTATTCGTTGATGCTTAAGAGAGAAAGTATGCGGCTCATTGAGATGCTCTTGTAGCCTTACCATTACATCACGCCCTGTGCGCCCAACGTAAAATATCGTATGAGTGGACGGATCAACTAACCCATAAACTGTAAACACCTTAACCTCTAATATTCTGTTAAATAAAACATATTTATCATCCTTCAAATCTTAACCGCTTGTCAAAACGAGGAGGTTTATGTTAGCTTTTGTGGTATGGGTCTTCATGTGTCCCAGTTAGCCACCCAATGGCGAAGGTCGCTTCAGACCAACAGTAGACAAACAGACTCTCTTACTCTTGCAACTTAACTAGAGATGCAGGCGTGTTGGTGGCTACACATTATCCTGTATTGAGGAGTTAGTTGTGTCTAAATCCCAATCGAATAAAACCAACCATTTAGTATTCCCGTCCGGCAGAACAGTGAAAGCCTGCCGTAATGACGTAAAGAAACTTAAGAAAGAAGTTGCCTCTTCAGGCAGCAAGCTGAGTACCAGCCGGGCTCTTGATATCATTGCAGAAAAAAATGGTATGTCTGGAGGTTGGCACAAGGCTATCCATCAACTATCCATGGGTGATACTGCCGACATCTCCCCTGTGGCTGTCTTATATTCACCTAATGGCAAGGTATATTCCTCAACTATCGACGGTACACGCCCGTCACTGAAGGATGAAGGAGTCAAGGAGCTCATAGCAAGTCATGAGCCAAGTCATTTCTCTGAGAGTTTGCGTGCGCGAGTTGGCTCAGACAGAACATTTTTTAGTGCGGTATTGAACGAGAAAGGGCAAGCGTACCGAACAGTAAAAATCGAAAGTTTTGAGGATTCCCATGCCTTCCAGCATGGTATGTACTCGCTAGGTTACTACCAGTTAGTCGAAGACTTTATTCCGGATAACTACAGACATTACGATATAGTTCTAGACAGGACGCTTCATTTTCAGTTCCCTGGCTGGAATAAGCGCCCCATTGACCTGACTGCCTCTCTTCAAATGCGAATGGTTCTGTGGCTAGATTATATGGATGGTGAACCACCAGTAGATAATAACGAAGATTTTTGCGAACTCAGAAAAAATCGTCCTAATTGGACGTTTGATATGTGTGCCACATATTGGAAATTCGCGGTGGAACTGACAGGCCTCCCTTTTAATGAGGCTCCTAATACAAATATTCAAAAGATTATTCAGTATGCCACTCTCTCTGCGATAAAAGGGTTTCACACCCTTATAGATAAAAGGGAGAAATTAGCAGAGTCCAACCTACCTTTAACATCCATTCAAGAGTTCTAATTAAATTACGTTACTGGTGAGAACAAAGAGGGAGCGTGTCGCTTTCTCTTTGCTCGAATACCTGATGATTGGCTCTGCTCGCAAATACTATTGTGTAGACTAATTTGAGTCGGTCCTAAAACATTGCTGGACAATTATTGGTTAGATGAGAGATCTAGTTTATTCCTTTGTGATAACTTTTGTTAATCAAAAGATGCCACAATCTGGTTTTACATTGGACAAGTTATGCATAGGTATTCAAACGGTAAGGTTAAACTTTGCATTTGTAAGTACTTATAGCAGCAGTCAGCGTGCTAGGCTGCACATATGATATCGATGATAAACCCCAGGCAATATATAGATATTGAAAATAATGTGTTAACGCTACTATCTACGAGAAGAACTTAAGATAACAGTTGTCACCGTTGACGCCTGTAAAAAACACTCGCATCGAAATAAGTTTTGCCCTAAGCAGTGCCGTGCAAGAGACGGCTCAAGCGCCAGAACGAGTGTTTGGTCGGTCCTATCAAACTCGACGACACAGGCGCTTTCAAACCCAAAATACCGACCTATGAAAGGAAACGTCGCTTTGAACAAGCTCTCTTTGGCCGAGAAAATCAGAGAGGTTGCCTCCTCACGCTTCAACCCTTGCTCGATCAAAAGCATCAATTCACGCCCCTGACAGATTTGCGACTCTATCTCGGCTGCCGTAACCGCATCTAGCCAATGTTCGACATCGATACCGACAAAAGGGTGAACCGCCTGCTCTGCAACCAGCGCCACAGCACGAGCGCCGGTATGGGATATGGCCCCAGTCATGTCTTGTGGCCACAGTGGCTCTCGATGAGAACCAATCAAGACCTTCTGCTCAACCACTGACAAGACCGACATACTTAAACTGGCCATGTACCTTCCAGCAATAAACTCTGCCTGGCGCTTTGCTACGCTTCGTTGTACGGATAGGGGGAGAGTAATATTGAGCGTCGCCGCTAATTCAGGGTCGCATTCAGGGAGAGCAAACTGACATTGAGACAACACCGCCCGCCCACTCTGAGCGATATAGCGTTCAATGTGCGAGATTCCCGTTTTCGACGCGGGTACAGAATCCAAACGGTTCAGAAAATCACAATACATAGCTCACCAATTCGAACATAAAAGCCCGACCATACTGCTCAATACGATGGCCATCAAGCCATGTTTTTTCATGGGCGAGACAAATAGGTAACCCTTCGTCCAAAATTGGATCAATATCAAACTAGTTGATATGCAACGTTGAAAAATTTGTTGTGAGCATGGATGATGCGCGAGCACTGTTCGGGAGGAGAACAACCTCAATAATTATTAATAATATAAAAATCGCAAACAGCGAGTCCTAAGATTCGCCTACCAACACCACTATAGCGCACGTGCCGGATATATTAATTACCGATAATTAACTTCAATCAACATCGTCAGCTCCGATAACTTAAGGAATTGATGATGAATAAAACCAGTAGCTAGGATCTAACATGTCATCAGTGATCAACAGATTTAACCAAATCGTCGCCGCTCAGCCCAATAAGGTAGCGCTGAACAGTGAACAGGAACAATTGACCTACCAACAACTGAATCATCGTGCCACCTTGGTTGCTCAGTCGTTGGTAAGTCAAGGGCTCTCCGGCCAGCTTGTTGTGCTCCACTTTCCGTCTTCCATTGAATTGGTTGTCTCGATATTGGGTGTACTGAAGGCAGGCGGCACCTATGTCTGCTTAGACACTGCCTATCCTCAACAGCGTAAGCAATATATTCTTGATAAATCACAATCTCGCGCTGTCATTACCCGCCACCCCCTCGATCTGGCAGTCGAATTGACTCTCGACTATTCATTACTGCTCCTTGAACCTCTTCACACAGTGCCAGCGCACATTGACCCTAGCCCGATCATGAACGTGATTTTCACTTCCGGTTCGACAGGCGAGCCCAAAGGCGTCAAACTCAGCCACACCAATATCTTGAGCTTTATCGATACCCACGGTGATATCGTTGCGACTGACTGTATGCCACAGTTATCATCGATCGCCTTCGATGCCTTTCAGTTTGAACTCTGGGTCATGTTGCTCAATGGAGGCACCCTGTGCTTGTTGCCAGAAAAAACGCTGATCAATGCCCCGGCACTCAAACAAGCGATTGAACGACATCAAATCACAATGGCCTTTGTCACAACGGCACTTGTCAATCTCGGTGTATTGAATCACTTCATCCACCAACCGACGATCCGTCGACTTTACTTTGGCGGTGAGGAATTGAAGTCGAATGCGATCAAACATGACTTTCCTGACTATGACTTTGAGTTGGTACACTGCTATGGGCCATCTGAAACCTCAGTGTGGAACGTGTCTTATCATTGCCAGCAATGGGAAGCTACTCTCCCATTAGGCAATCCACTATCAAACAGTACCCTTTTGCTCGTCGACCAGCATGGCCAGGCAATCACAACCCCCAATCAGATCGGGGAAATCTACATTGGCGGACCCTGCGTCTCGGAAGGCTATCTACACGATGACCACCTTTCTCAGCAAAGCTTTAGGGTGATTGACGGGACTCGCTATTTCAAAACCTCGGATATGGCGATGTGGAACGCTGACGCACAATTGGTCTACTCTCACCGGATTGGCAATACGGTCAAGCACAATGGCTACCGCATTAATCTCAACGAAATTGATCGCGCTATCCAATCTTGTGACAATCAAGTGCAGTCTGTCACCACACAATTGAACGGTGAGTTAGCGACGTTTTATTGCCAAACCCAGCTCGATGAACTCGCGATACGACACCGTTTAAACGCTATCCTTCCTGCGTACATGTGCCCAACTCACATCGTGAAAGTGGCGCAGTTTCCTCTCACTCCGCATGGCAAGATTGACGTCCAGGCACTGCATCATCATCTCAATGAACGTCAGTGTTACACACAATCCAGTGAGGACAGCGCTGATCTTATCCTTACCATCTGGCGCAAGCTACTCGGTAACCCTGCGATAGATTTGGACGACAGGTACTTTGAATGTGGCGGAAATTCAGTGCTGCTGCTGAAGCTGCAGCGCGAGCTGAATAAGCAATTCAGCCTCAACGTGAAGGTGAGTGACCTCTTCGCCCACACGACCGTCTCTGAACAAGCCGAATTGATCGATAGCCTGATTGAACAGTAATTACATGCGCTGTAGGTCAAAGGCCTGCAGCGCCCATCTACTACGACAACTTTTATAATTATGATTTCAAATACTAACAACGTCACCGATGTCGCAATTATCGGCATTTCTTGCGCTTTTCCTGGGGCTGAGGACAAAGATCATTACTGGCAATTGCTGGTGAATCATCACATCGCCACCGATCTGCCGAGCGGCGCGGTCAACACAGACCGAGTCGCAGCAGAAGGGATACTGGATCGCCCTTACCATTTTGACGCGGCTTACTTCAATATGTCGCCTCGCGATGCCAAATTAATGGATCCGCAACATCGCAAACTGCTAGAGCACAGCGTTCTGGCACTGGCCGATGCCAATGTGGTTGAACACCAGGCCAACAATCGTATTGGGGCTTTCCTCAGTGTGGGCGCCAATCAGTATTACACCCATTGCCTGGCCAACTCTCCCTATCAGAAAGACAATCACTTGCAATACTCACTGGCCTTAGGCAACAGCCATCATTGTGTCGCAACCCAAATCGCCTACCAACTCAATCTACAGGGACCCGCCTATACCATTTCTACCGCGTGCTCATCATCGTTAGTGGCGGTCCATCAGGCTTGCCAAAGCCTTATAGCCGGAGAAAGTGATCTCGCTTTAGCGGGCGGAGCTAGCATCAATACTCCGCATGGGCAAGGTTATGAGTACATGGAAGGCAGCGTCCTGTCGAAGCAAGGTCACTGTCTGCCTTTCTCCGCTGACAGTGACGGAACCGTGCCTGCCAGCGGTGTCGGCGTGGTGGTCTTAAAGCGCTTGTCTGATGCCCTACGCGATAATGACCCGATTTACGCACTGATCAAAGGAGGAGCCACCAATAACGACGGTACGCGCAAGGTGGGTTACACCGCGCCAAGTATCGACGGTCAGGTCGAAGTGATTGAACGCGCCCTGTCATCCAGTGGGTTAACCCCCTCTGACATCACGTTTATCGAATGTCATGGAACGGCAACGACTCTCGGTGACCCGGTTGAAGTCGAAGCCTTGGCCAGTCGTTATCCGTCAGCCACATCAGAGACGCAGTACGCATTAGGTAGTGTCAAATGGAATATTGGCCATACCGACACCGCCGCAGGTGTTGCAGGATTGATCAAAGTGGCTCTGTCCCTGAAACACAATCTGATGCTCGGTTCGCCATACCTCGAAGCCTACAACCCAGAACTCCACATGGACGAGAAACCCTTCTATCTCCCGACAGCTAACGCGCCGTACCCAGTTCACCAACAAAACGCGGCCGTCAGTTCATTTGGCATGGGGGGCACTAACTGTCACCTGATCCTGTCGGCCTCACCAGACACACGCCAGCCCCAGCCCCTACTTCAGGCTGAGCCTTATATCGTGCCACTGAGCAGCCGTCACAATAGTACTCTGGCCACCCAGGAGCTGAAGCTGGCCGACTGGCTCGAATGCCATCCTGAAGCGACTATCGCCGATATCACAGGCACCCAAAGACAGTGTCGACTCGATGAACCTTACCGTCGCTATCATGTCGCTGACTCCGTGCCACAACTTATCCAGTCATTGAGAGCACCGAGCCGGGAGGTCGTACACGCGATCTCTCACCCAGAGTCGGTTCTGGTGGTCGAAGGTCAAGGCGCCGCGATTCAGGGCGCGGCACTGAGCAGGTACGAACACTGTGCACGCTTTCGCGAACTCTTCGATCAGTGCATCGCGTTGTTTGAGCGTGAGCCCGGTATGCCAGCGGACCTCAAACGCGTCGCCTTGGAGCCTGACTATGACCCCGATCTGCAGTCTCGGATGACTCTATACGCCCAACCGATCCTGTTTTCCATCCAATACGCTCTGGCCCATACACTGAAACAACAAGGGGTCTCGTTCCAGTCTTACATTGGCCACAGCCTTGGCGAGTGGATAGCGGCTGCGATTGCTGGACTTTGGTCGCTGGAGGACGCGGTGCGTTTAATAGCCTGCCGAGCGTCTCATATCCAAGCGTGTGACGAGGGGGCGATGATCGCGATCTTTGCCGGCGAAGCCCGTGCTCGTCAGTATTTATCAGGCACGCTGACCATTGCTGCGTTCAATGGCGAACACATGACGGTCATGGCCGGTGAAACCCAAGCCGTCCATCAATTAGCCGACAGGCTGCGGAAAGACGCGATTCGCTGCAAAATCCTCCAGACCAATAAAGCCTTTCACAACCCGATGCTTTCCCGCGCCGTGACTCCGTTACGGGAAGTCCTGACTTCGCTCACCTATCATTCAGTGAAAGGCCATCTCTACTCGAACTTAAAAGGGAAAAAAGTCGCTTTTCGTCGCGTTGCCAACCCAGAATACTGGATCGAGCAACTGCTTCAGCCTGTCCAGATGACCGGCATCTTACGTGCGTTAAATACATCACGCTGTGTATTGACCGATATTGGCGTCAGTCCTTCGATGACCAATATGTTCATCGCGCACAAGGCGGAATTGTCGACGGTGCTACTCAAGGTGCCCGACCGACTCGACGCCCCTGCTTTAACCGACTTCCTTGGCCAATTCTGGTCTCTTGGCGGAAAGATGGCCTGGGTTTCCCTGCCACCTTTGACATGGCAAAAGTGCAACCTGCCTGGGCCTGGCTTTAACCAGACTGAGTTTTATCAATCCCCAGCCCCTGTGTCCTCAGACTCTGGACTTAAACGCACAGTCGACCAATGGTTTTATCAAGACAGTTGGCTATGCCATCCTAGGCCAACGCGGTCGGCAGGCTCAATGTCTTCTGTCGCACACTACTCAGGCTGGTACCAACGTGAAGGCCAGCTGATCTATCGCGGCTTTCACGCCGGAGAGAACATCACTCCGTCGCAGTTATCTGCCTTTCTTGAGCAACTGGAACGCTTGACCGCCGATGACAGTAAGACTTGCTATATCCTTGTGCAAGTCACCCATCCAACGATGAGTCACGAGTTATCCGAGTGTTACCAACGCGCACTCAGCAGTTTAATCACGGTCATTGCGCAAGAAGCGCCACACCTCACCGTACGTCTCATCGGTCATCAACCCGACGACGAGCGGATCCTCACCACGGATCTAGATGCGCTCACCCAACATGCCTCATCTGTTTATGTCGACGAACAGTCTGTCTGGCACAAGACGCTGGTTCCCGTTCAGGCCAGTTGCGAACCCTACGTCTGGCAACGCAACGGCTATGTGATGATCACCGGAGGGTTGGGCAAAATAGGCTTAAGCTGGGCCCGGTACCTTATCGAGCACACCCAGCTTGAGGTCGTGCTCACTGGACGTAAGCCAGGCTCGCAGGTCGTCACCTTACTCTCAGACCTGCCTCTGGCCCTGACGAACTCACTAGAGAACCGTCAGGCACTATCGGCGCTGCTCGACTCACCTAGCGTGCATTATGCCAATGTTGACGTCGCAGACGGCCCCACACTGATGAGTAAAGTGGCGGGGTTCAATGATCAGTTTGGACCGCTGCGTGGTGTCATTCACTGTGCTGCCTACACCGCCTTGGAGGGGCTCAACCCCGTGTTCTCTAGCGCCACGTCGACGATCGCTCAACACTATCAGGCCAAAGTCGACGGTACTCTGGCTCTGGGGGCGCTGTGTGATAAGTATCAACCAGACTTTTGCCTGTTAATGTCTTCGATTTCCACCCAACTAGGCGGCTTTAATCTTGGTGTTTATGCCTACGCCAACCAGTTTATGAACGACTTTGTCGTCACTCGCTCGCACCAACCAACGCGTTGGATGAGTATCTCCTGGGATGGTTGGGACCTCCAAGATGACCCAACACTCTCGCCGGAAATCAAAGCATTAGCCATCAATCATCAGGACTGTGATAACGCGTTCTCCTGGGTGTTTGATCATCTCTCTCTATCACATTGCGTTGCCTCAACCCATGATATCTATCCTCGCCTCTCGGAATGGGCCTCTCATGCGGTGGCTAACCCAGACGCATCAACCAATGCCCTCTCGAGGGAAACGATCGAGCGCAAGGTCACCGACATTTTTTGCCACCTGCTTGGTGTCGACCACATTGAGCCTAATCGCAATTTCTTTGATATGGGCGGAGAATCGGTGGTCTTCTCTACGCTGGTCGCCGAAATCCACTCTCAACTCGCAATGACGCTGCAGCTTCATGCCTTTATGAATGAGCCGACCCTGAGTCATACCATTGATCTGCTGGCCGCTTCGTCCTCCGTCCAGCGAGATCGCGGCGCCGTGGTAAGCACTCTGACCTCTCTGTTTGAGGAGCTCTTGGACAGCACTGATGTGACAGGCGATAGCCATTTCTTCGAGTGCGGCGGAGATTCATTGGTCTTCACCCAGTTGGCAAAACGCGTCAAGCAAGCCCTCGACTTTACTGTTTCTCTCAGTGAGTTCATTGACGCCCCGACCATAAACCATCTGGCGGATTTGATTTGTGGGCGTCACTGCGAGTCCGAATCCGATCACTACGATGACTTACGTCTTCGCGCCGATCTCTGGCCAGTGTCGGCTCCAGCCGAGACCGACGACCGCGTCTTTCTGGTGACAGGAGCCACGGGCCTACTCGGTGTTAACTTGGTCGCCCAGCTCTTACACCGACCCGATGTCACTCACGTGGTGGCGTTAGTCCGAGCCGAAGATAACGCTCACGCGATGCAACGTATGCTCGCTCAGTTGGAGCGCTTTGCCCCTGACACCGACAGCACAAAACTCCGCGTAGTGTGCGGTAATGTCGCTGAGCCAAAGTTGGGATTGGCCCCTTCCTGCTACGAGCAACTCAGTCAGGAAATCACCGATGTGCTGCACAACGCCGCTCACGTCAACCACATCCTCGACTACGCGACACTCAAAGCCAGCAACACCTTAAGCATGCTTTCCGTCCTTGAGCTCGCCGCCGAGTGTCGCCACAAGCACATTCACTTTGTGTCGACTCTGGCCTGTGTGTCAGAACTCGACCGTCACAACCACTATGTGGAGTCGTTGCCAACTCGGGCAATCCAACCCGCTAAGCACCTTAATGGGTACGCGCGCTCCAAATGGGCAACGGAAGTCTTGCTAGAGCAAGCTATGGAACGCGGCTTCTCGGTCAATGTCGTCCGTCCTTCAAGCCTTGTGGGTCATTCATTACATGGGACCTTCAATGCCGACAACGATCATATCTGGCTGTATGTGAAAGGCTGTCTTCAGCTTGGCTGCTACCCTGTCATCGACAATGAAATTAACATCACCCCCGTCGATTTCATGTCAGAACTGATTGTCACCATCTGTCTGGCCAATCAAAACAAGGTCTACAACCTGCCCACCCCTTACGTGGCCCAAATGAATGACCTCTTTCACCACCTGGTGGCGCGAGGATACCAAATAGAAGGTGTCTCTCTGCCTGAATGGCGACAACAAGCGACCCGCAATGCCGATCACAATAACGCCTTGTACCCCATCCTGTCCTATTACCTCAGCGACAACTCGGATGACGACATCATTGCTCCAGATTATGGCAATGTCATCGTCGATAACACGCACGCGTTATTGCAGGCTAAAGGGCTGAACTTCCCGCAACCTGAGCAATTTATCCAGCACTTAGTCGAATATTTAGAACTCGTTAATTTCTTTGAGGACCACCATGTACAGTCGTGACAGGCATCTTATTCATCACCAGTTCGCTGACGTCGTTCAACGCCATTACCACGATATCGCCATCGCAGATGGCGATCAGCAACTCAGCTATGGCGAGTTGGATGCCGCCGCCAACCGGGTCGCCAATGCGATCCTCAATCACCACCCTCATGGTTCTGAGCCCGTGATGGTTTCTATGCACCGCAGCGTCGCTGCGGTGGTAAGCATGCTGGCCATCCTGAAAACAGGGCGTCCCTATCTGCCAGTGGACGATAGTTTCTCGGAGTCACAACTGACGTATATCGCCCAGGACAGTCGCGCGACCTGTATCATCAGTGATCGCCCTCTCAGCCAACCCCCTGTGCCTGTCTATATTTATGACGATTTACACCAGCACAACACGACAACCACGCCCGAGATTGAGCCCGCCTCGGCGCCGCTGGCGTATATCATGTATACATCTGGATCGACGGGGCGGCCAAAAGGGGTCGAAATCGAACATGCGGGCGTACTTCGTCTGGTCAGCAATAGTGATAACATCACGTGTCAGACTCAGGACGTCATCGCACACTGTTCGTCGATTGGCTTTGATGCCTCGACACTTGAGATTTGGCTGCCCTTGCTTAATGGCGCGCAGATCTATGTGATCGCGAAGCAGGATGTGCTCGATTTTGAACAGTTTGAACGCCAAATCAACATCGGTAATGTCAGCACCCTGTGGTTGACCGTGGCACTGTTCAACACCCTGGTCACGCGCCACCCACAAGCGTTATCCACACTAAAGACGCTGATGATCGGCGGCGACGCGCTCAATCTTGATCTGGTACGCAAGTTCCTGCGCAGCGACCACTGTCAGCTAGACACCTTCCTCAATGGCTATGGCCCGACCGAGAACACGACCTTCACCACCACCTTCGATATTTTCGGGCTCAGCGATAGTCACAACAGTGTTCCTATAGGCCGCGCGATCACAGGGACGGAAGTGGCCATCATCGACGAGCACAACCAAGCCGTCACTGGCGAGCAGATCGGCGAGTTGATCACCCGAGGGCTTGGCTTAGCGCGAGGCTATACCTGCCCACATGAAACCGAGCGCAAATTTTTTATTTATAACGGCGAACGACACTACCGCACCGGGGATCTGGTGCGCCGGCTGCCGTGTGGGAACTTAGAATTCGTCAGCCGCAAGGATCACGAAGTCAAAGTTCGTGGTCTGCGTGTCAATCTCACTCAGGTCGAAGAAGCCTTTCATCAGCAGACGGTTGTTCAGCAGTGCTATGTGCGCTGTGATAAGACGACACTGAATGAAAGATTAGTCGCCTACATCGAAGTCGCAGACAACAGCATCGAACAAGAGCGTCAGTTACGTCAGGACGTTGCCAAAGTCCTCCCCGCCTACATGATCCCTGAGCGACTTGTCTTATTGAGCGCGATCCCTCTGACACGAAACGGCAAACTGGATATTGAGGCTATTGAAGACCACATTCGTCCATGCGCGTCTCACGGTTCAAGCCCGCTGGCGCCAACGGGTACCATTGGAGAGAAGGTACACGCCTTGTATCAGAGTGTGCTGGACACCAAGGACTCAGACATTCCGAACTCTCGCAGTTTCTTTGAGCTAGGCGGAAACTCATTACAGATCTACCAATTGCTCAACACATTGAACGAAGAGTTCAACATCAAACTGACCGTCAAGCAGGTTTTGGACAACCCGAGTATTCAAGCCCTGACAGCGCAGATTGAGCGACTAGACATCCACCGCTCTGCGGCTTCGCCAACGTCATTTGCCCAGGAGAAAACCTGGCCGATTTCCCCCGCTCAACGCCGTCTCTGGTACGTTGAACAGTTGCGCCCATTAGACAATGTGATCGCCTTAGGCTATGCCCTGAGCGGTGACATCGATCATCAGCGTTTCCAATCAGCCTGCCAGCATACGGTCAGTCAGCACGGCATCTTTAATTGTCGGTTTGTCGAGCGCAACGGTGAAGTCCAATTGGAACCGGTTCAGCATGCGCTGGATTTTCAGGCCCTGCGTGACTCAGACTGGCGGTCCACGTTCGAGCAAGAAATCGCCACGCCATTCGATCTGTACCACGGGCCGATGCTGCGTGTGCGTTTACTGACCACTGGCCCCGGCCAGCACATCTTACTGCTGTTCTCGAACCATCTGATTTTAGACGGTTGGTCGGTCCAACTGCTGCTGCAGGCCATCAGTGATCATTATGATTGTCTGCATAAGGGGTACCCGCTCAGTGACACCGTTCAGCACGACTATCAAGCGTATTGTCTAACCATGGCTAACCAGCGCTGTTCGTCCGCGCTGGAAGCCGATCTGGCTTTTTGGCGCCAGCACCTGATTGATTGTCGCTTACCAGACGTGCTGCCCAAAGCCGCCCGACCTCTGCCACAGGCGGACGCGCAATCGTCTTTTATCCCCCCACATCGTGTCTCACTCCCAAGTGAGCTGAGTGAAAAGTTACTCGCTCAGGCTAAAGAACAAAAAATTAGCCTTTTCAGTCTGTTAACCCATCACTTTGGCGAAGCCCTGTGTCAGTTTTCTGCGTTGGAGGAGGTGGTTTTAGCCATTCCCACCGCCAATCGAGAAGGCTTTGCGGACACCATAGGTATGTTCGTCAATACCATTCCTTTTCGCTATCAGCGTGATAGCGATGCCCTCTCCGCCCACCAGACATTACAGCACTGTCTGAGTCATGCCGGAGCCTATCTTGATGAAATCCAACAGCATCTGAACCTGCATCAGTCCTCAATCAATCTGGATCGCTTACAAGTTGGGATTGCCCTGCAAAATACCGGGCACGACCGAGGGTTAACACTCGCTCACTGTGACAGTCAGTTTTTCCCTTTACCGACCGTCAGTGCGCGTTTTGATCTGTTTGCGCATTGTTTTGTCGTCAATCAGCACATCGAGATCGAATTTGAGTTTAATCCGCACTTTCTTTACCCAGAATATGTGGACAGCATCTGCACCCTCTTCACTCAAAGGCTTAACGAATCCGTCGACCTCACAGTGAGTTCCCCTCATTCGCTTGGCAAACACGCACCGAAAAAAGGGCCTGCTTATCGTCCTGAGCCGGTATTGGAAACGCTGGGCAATGTGTGGGCATCCCTTGACCAACAAATTGCCGTCGTGACCCATGATACCCACTACCCCTATCGTCAGTTGAGTGACGACGTACAGCAACTGAGACTGGCATTGACTCACGCTGGCATCACCCGCGGGCAGCGTATCGGCGTTCAACTTGAGCTTAGCTATGAGTATATTGTGACCATCTTTGCGCTATTGCTAAACGGCTGTTCGTTTGTTCCGCTTGATCGTCGCTACCCTCAGCAAAGGCTGCAATTCATCATCGATGATGCGAGGTTAGGTGGCAGCATAGGCCTGAGTTCAACAGAGCAGCCAGACGCACTCTTGACGACAATCGGTGCAAGCCCTCTCCACTTCACCCGCTACACCTCAGCGCCATCCAGCGCCAGTGAAAACGAAGCCTGTTTGCTGTATACCTCCGGCTCGACGGGGACACCCAAGGGCGTTGCAATCTGCCTTGATTCAATCTTGCGACTCACCCAATCGCCGAACTTTCTTCAGATGTCGCAACAGACGCGTTTTCTTGTCGCCTCATCTCCGGCGTTTGACGCCTCACTGCTGGAAATATTTGTCCCTTTGGTCAATGGGCTGAGTTGTGCGGTCGTTAATAAAGAAACCTTGCTCGACTACCCCAAACTATCGCGTCAACTGGCTCTTCAAGGTATCAACACGGCTTGGCTAACGGTCTCGCTGTTCAACGATATTGCCACAACTCGTCCGCAAACCTTGAGACACCTAACCGGACTGTTAATTGGCGGGGATGCGCTTAACCTCAATACGGTGCGCGCGTTCCTTGCCAGCCCCCACTGCCATCTTACTCAGTTCGTCAATGGATATGGCCCTACCGAAACAACCACCTTTGCGACCTGGTTTGATATCCTGTCATTACGCGATCATCATCACTGCGTCCCTATCGGGCAGCCGATCAATGATACACACGTCTATCTGCTTGGGGCTGAGCGTCATGCCAGTCAATGCGGTCAGGTAGGCGAAATCGCCATTGGGGCCCCCTGGCTCAAGCCCAATTACCACAATCGCCCTGAGCTCAATCAGGAAAAGTATTGCTTCAATCCGTTTTACTCGCTTGACGGTTGTCGCTATTTGTATCTGAGTGGCGATCTGGCTCGGTACAACCCGCAAGGTGACATCGAATATATAGGTCGACGCGATCATTTGGTCAAAATCCGTGGCCATCGGGTTGAACTGTCAGGCATCAACCACGTTCTGTTGGCTCACCCTCTGGTCAAAAATGCCCACGTTGGCGTGGTTGAAAAACCGGACAAACACATCGTCGCGTATCTGGTCCCCAACAACGCTGACGTCAATGTCGCTGATATGCGCAGCACCGTGATGAGTTACCTGCGCAACACGCTTGAACCCTTTCAAGTGCCATCAGGGTTGGTTTTTGTCGAACACCTGCCCCTGACTGTCAACGGTAAGGTGGACCAACGGGCCCTCAGCCAGTATGAATTCGATGCGAGTGAGGCGTCGATTCTCCCTCGCAATGATCTGGAAGCCCTGATCCACCGTTGTTGGACAGAGTTTATTGATGATGACCAGTTCTGTGTCACCGCACGCTTTTTTGATATTGGCGGCCATTCATTATTGGTACCCAAAGTCCTTCATCGATTAAGCGCCCTGACCGGACACAGCATTAGCTTTGTTGATTTTTTGCGTCATCAAACCGTGGCTGAACTGGCGTTATGGCTAAGCGATAACTCAGCGCTGACACATGAGGGGCATGGTGCATCGCTTGTACTGAGTCACTCCCAACGGGCAACGTATCCTGTGACCCTCGCACAACTCAACCTGTATTTTTCGCACGAGTTCGCCGTTCACAAAGCTTTGTACAACATTCCACAAGCCCAGTTGTTCGATAAACCGTTGCACGCTCAGCGATTACAACAGGCGGTAAACACCCTGATGCGTCATAGCCGTGTGTTAAATGTCGCGTTAACCTTCGATGAACAGGATAACCTGCACATGAGTGCTCGCGAGCCACAGGAAATAGAGCTCACTGTCCATTCTGTTGAAACGTTAGGCGACGCCATCGCAGTGTGCCAAACCCTAGCTGAAACTCCCTTTGATCTTCAGCTCGGTCCGCTGATCCGTTTCGACCTTCTATCCATCGCAGAGACACAACAGTCGGTTGTATTTATAAATATCCACCACATCATCGCCGATGACGCGAGCATGCAGTTTATGTTCAGGGCATTGATTGGTGTCTACCACCAACAGGGGATTCCCCCAGCAGGGTACGACTTCTTGGATTATAGCGAGGCTGTCATGACCGCAACCCCATCCGAACAAGACGAATCACTTAAGGCATTTTGGACGAATCAGTTTGAAGGCTACGAGGGTATCCTTAAGTTCACCTCTAACGACCGCTGTGATCTACCTAGTAATCTCGGCTTTCGCCAACAATTCGATATCACTCCCGAGGTGTTATGTCAGCTCACACAACTGACCAGCGCCGCACAGGGCACCCTATTTGAAACCGCATTAGCCCTATATCAGTCCGCCGCATCACGGGTGGCAAAACGCGCTGATATCGTCATCGGGTTCCCGTACTCACCAAGGGTGGATATCGGTTTGTTGGACACCATCGGCTATTTTGTCGATGTGATCCCGACTCGCGTGTCCGTTTCAGAAACGAACACCGACGTTAACGACCTCCGCGAGCGCATTCACATCAATCGTGCATTTCTGGCACATCGACCTGTTAATCAAACAATTTCATATATTTCCGGTATACGTCGATGCTACAATTATGCGCCTCTGGTCCAGAACGTCTTCGCATTTCATGGTCAGGACAGCACCCCATTACCAGCAGGGCAGTCGCTAGAGCTCGACAACCGTTACTGCCGATTCGATACCGTATTTACGGTCTTCATCAACAATGGCCGCGGCTCTGTCGTCGTGGAAGGCGCTCAGGACCTATATTCTTACTCCATGCTAGAACGTTTATTCACCGCGTTTATCGACATGATACAAGGGGTAAGTTCGACAATCAGTGAACCATTACTCACGCAACAATCGTTGGTTATTCAAGAATAAATAAAAGGAAAACAACAATGGCTATCAGACCTATTATCGAAGTGCCAGATGACAGACTTCGTGTGACCTATCAGAGCGTTGACGACGTCAGCACCGTGCAAACATTGATCGACGATATGTTAGACACCCTTTACGATACCGATAATGGTATTGGACTTGCGGCCGCTCAAGTTGGCCACAGCGAAGCCGTACTTATTATTGATATCTCAGCAAGTCGTGATCAGCCACTGATCATGATTAATCCTCAGATCATCGAGCATGAGGGAATGATTGACAGTGAAGAAGGGTGCCTGTCCGTCCCTGGTGTGTATGCCAAGGTACAACGCCACCAGCGAGTCAAGGTGCAAGCATTAAATCGCCAGGGAGAAGCATTTACCATCGAAGACGATGACTATCTGGCGATTGTCATGCAACACGAAATCGACCACTTACATGGCAAAATCTTCATCGACTACCTGTCTCCGCTCAAACGCAAGATGGCGATGAAGAAGATTAAGAAATTCCAACGGGCTCAAGTCACGGCGGCTTAAGAGTACTCACAATGAATAAGCAATTATTGAATGACTTCCTCCGCCAAGAAGAGTGCCCGCACTTACTGATGGACTTTGGTAACCCGGCCTTTAGCGAACGTATGCTCAAAGAGCATTTGGATCAAAACAGTGAATTTGCCAGCCGTAAACTCGATGAAATCGAGCGGCAGGTTGATTTTCTCTACCAGCACTATCTCAGACCCGGCGATAAGGTCTTGGATCTTGCCTGCGGTCCGGGTTTGTATACCTCGATGCTGGCAAACCGACAGGTGCACTGTACGGGATTCGACATTTCTCCAGCGGCGATTCACTATGCGCAACAGCAAGCCAGTCATTATGAACACTATCAGGTCGCGGACCTCAACCAGTTCAAACTAGATACCCAGTTTGACTTGGTGCTGATGCTGTTTGGTATTGCCAATAATCTTAAGGATCTGGACGGCTTACTTGCGCAGCTCAGAAGCAACCTAAAGCCCGAGGGTAAACTGGTGATTGAGCTAATGGATCTGGCGTTCATGAAAAGCCTGGTGGCCGGCGACGGAACCTGGACATATATGCACGAGGGCGGATTGTTGAGTGATAACCCACACTATCAACTCTGTCGCAGAATATGGCATGAAGATGAAGGCAAGTTGATCGACAGAAACCTAATCATCGACGACAATACTCAGATTCAAGTGTTTGAAGGACTCTTTTGGGGCTATTGTTTAAATCGCCTTGATGATCTGCTTGAGAATAATGGTTTTCTCCCAGCCCGCATAATCTGTCACGAATTGGAGAAAGGCGAACTGACACAGCACTTCTTTTTGATCGAAACCGCTTTGATGCCTTACTAATTTCAGTATTGCAATCTGCGTCCCCCTCCCCTCTCACCACTGGCGACGGGGGGAGGATGTAAGGTAGTCTTTCCGATATATATCAATAACTAAATAACAGCATCTTGAAATGTTCCTCTACATCACTATTTTTAGCGTTGGTGTGGGGCGTTCCATCTAATTAACGTTCAGAGTAGTGGGGCTAAGATGTTTTTATCCTGAAGCAACTTCACCACACTCAACAAAGAAATTCACAAATGCTGCATAACTATAGTAATCCTAACATAAGCTCAGTTTGGGTAAATTACCGCTGTTTACGAACACGAGCTTGTTGAGCTAAACTAATAATGGGGCATTTCTGAGCTAGAAGTGCCCACCGTGAAGGTTCTGGACATAATCGATTTAGCACTAATGCACTAACTCGGTAAATTCAGATAAGCTGAGCTCAGTCGAAAATTAAACTCAGCCTATCCATTAGTGGTTTAATCCCCCAAACGATTAACTACTTTTAGCTATTGACGATATAGAGCCACAATCATTTGGTTTATCAAATGAAGAGCTGCCCGCCACATAGTCAATCACTAGTTTTCCGATTTTCGATACTGTAGCCTTGTCCGTTGAAATAAAGCCCAAAGGCATAGTCACTGGCAAAGTTTCTGGTTGAGCGAAATGATAAATAACAACAGCTAGTTCACCTTCAAGGTGAAGGATTTCAACATTACCATCCAAGAAACCTTCAGCAAGCCCTTTAACATCTTTGTGGAACTGCCCAAGTTCATTCTTCCATTGTTTGGCTATCCTAAAGTCCCTGTCATCGGAAACTGGTACGTACAGTACAGGCTTGTAAAGCCGCTTCTCTTTCGTACTCGACTTGTGACTAAAGTCGCTCAAGCTAGAAATAAAGCGGTCACTCTTTGCCCAGAATGGATCTGAAGGCGCAATCCAAGTAAAGCGACTACTGCCCTTATCTGCTTTGCTCTCGATGCGCTTAGCAAGCATTGGAGCCAGAGCCTTCTGCAGTTTTTGCCAGTTGCCTTTAGAGTAGATTGGCCCCAGGAAAGTCGCTCTGCCTGAAGCAGTATGCTTTTCCAAAGCCTGCATCTCCTCTACATAGTTCGGATTGATCAAATTTGTCTTAGAATCGAACAGCTTTAGTGTCTCTTCATCACTTAGCGACACCATGGATTTAAAGATGCTCATGGTATTATTAAACGTTGATACCCGAGCGAGCTCTATTGCCATTAGTTCATGAACACACTCCGAGCTAATTAGCTCTTCATAGTCTTCACGTTCGACAGATTTGCCATCGATATCCATTTGGAACTCTGTAGTCAAACGCAACGGCAGTTGTCGCAGTTTGTTAACAGAATTCACTGTGTAGACAGAGGGTTGTTCTTTTCCGTCCTGAGTCTGCAAATGAGATAGATAGCCCTTATCTAGGATCTGATTGAACTGGTGTTGAAAGTGCTTCTCTACCAACTTTTCGCTTTGAGAAGCGTTACTATCATCAATCTTGAGAGATATACCAGCTTTCCACTTGTCTTGGACATTTTTGTTGCTAAAGCAACTAAAAGTAGCCAGATCAAATGACAGTGTAGCCCCACTATCTTGCACTGTTGAAAGCTGTGGGATCTCGCCAATTTCAGAAAAGTAACCTTGTGATTTTTCGGTCAAGACCAGACGGCCATCTGGTGACAGAGTCAGTTCACCTCGCTGAACCAGATCTGAAATCGCTTCCTCTGTTTCATGGCGGCTAAAGCCAAAATAGGTCGAAATTTGTGCCTTACTCATTGGGGAGACATGCACAAGCCTGAGCACAAACTCTCTGACAAATGGCAGCCCTTTCTGAGAGACGTATGAAAACTGAATGTTGAACCTCTGCGCGGGCAGCAGGAAGTCAACCTCGTGATAAGTTACTTTGTTATCAGACATCATTTCTGTTTCCCACCCTGCTTAGCTGAAAGGAATGTGTACCCTGCATCCTGACCACACTCAGTCATATAACGAACAACGGAGCCTAATGGCAGCTCTTTGTTGTTCCCCTTCCAAATATCCGCATTGCCAACAATCAACAAACGATCCATTGCACGAGACATCGCCACGTTGATCCGATTAGGTGCTCGTAAGAACCCTGGGCTATGCCGCTTATCCGAACGCGTTAAGGACAGAATGATGATCCTATTTTCCTTACCTTGATAGCTATCTACCGTGTCAATTTTGACTAGGTCCTTGAAGCCGTCACTCCAGATTTCTTGATTGAATTTCTGACGCAGTAGTCGCTTTTGCTCGGCATACATACAAATCACACCGATAGCAGCTTCATCTTTGCTAGTGAGCTTCGATAGCTCCGCTACGAATTCAGCATTCTCTGACACCTGTTTGAGCACAGAAATAATCTGATCGGCTTCGCAGCGATTGTAGATACTTATCCCACGATCTTCCAAATGATGCGCCCGTTGGCCCAAGTTAGAGGTATCCAGCCAGGTCACCATACTGCGCAAGGCTCGCGGCGCATGCTGATAGACATCTGGAATTGCTCGCTCGCCATTTCGAAGTTTACCGTCATAGAAGGTCTGCGATACCAAATCACCAATAGGCGGAGCCATACGATATTGCGTCAGCAGTGCTGCGCTAGCTTGCTCACCATAGCTAGAGTTGAATGCGCGGGCAAAGTCACTTCGCAACACTTCATCGATCTCAGTGCGCGAACTGTTAATACCCAATTTTCTTGCCAAAGCAGCCTTATGAGCGTCGGAGTACAATGGAGGAAGCTGTAAGTGGTCTCCCACTAGCAGGACGCGTCTAGCTGACTGCATTGCGATGGCTAGTTCACTCGCAATTGAGCGAGCAGCCTCGTCGATGATCACCCAATCGTAGATATTATCCTGAATGCCAATGTGGCCCTGTCCAATACCGACACATGTACCTGCCACCAACTGTCTCGAGCGCGCATAGAACTCGTCAACGTTAACCCGCTCTCCCGATAAAGCATCCTGCATATCTCGCGATATCTTAGCTAACGCTTTGACTCTGCGTGCCTCATCAGGTCTGACACCATATTCCCTACACAGCTTGGAAACTAGAATTTCTTTTGCTTCAGAGACCTTTGCTTCTGCATCTAAGCTAATACCGTACTCTGTGCTCAGCTTGGAGCGGATTGAAAGGTCGAGTTCTACTGAAATCTCTTTCAGCTCCTTTATGTCTTTTTCATCACTCAAATCATTGACTTGATAAAGCAATGTCTCAAGGTGGTCAATTTGCTTGAACAGCTTAAGCTCTGCTAGCACAACACTGGAAATGAACTCAGGCTCCAAACCAATAGCTTCACTCAAGGCTTCAACACGGTACTTACTCTCTGCGTTGAACAGTTCACGCTTCTCAGTTGTGATTGCGTTCGAATAAACATCTTTGAGCCCTGGAGAAACAGCCCCTTCACGGTTACTAAACCTAACAACTTCCAGATCTGTATTCAGACGAGCACAGTGCTTCCTGATCCGCTCAGCTGCTGTATTTACCGCCTCATGTGACTGGCTAACTAGCAAGATGCGTTTGGTGTTCTGCTTCTCAACCAAATAATGCACAAAGGCCGCAATAAACTCGGTTTTACCCGTCCCTGGCGGTCCCTGTAGTAAGGAAAGAGGACCATTGTTAACCAACTTGGTAAACGCCTCTCTTTGCTGCTCATTCAGGCTGATCTGGTTTCCGTGCTGGTCTTCACGGTCATACCTAGTGAAGTCAGCATCACTTAACGAAATGCCGTAGTTTAGAGCAGGTTTCTCGCAAGATGGGTCGAAGAGATCCATCAAGTCGGGCATTACCCCTTCTCGATCAAGTAGTCGCTCCAAAGCTCGTTTACGCTTGCGATATGAAGCACGATCCTGCTTGGTACGGAAGAATACAATATCGGAGTCGGTCAACTTATATGCTGCCGCACGGGTTTTGACCAGCCGGATCTCCTTAAGTGCTGACTTCTTAAGTGACACCTCGCCAATAAACCGCTCGACACCTTCCTGATCAACCAATAATGCTTCGACTTCATCACTACTGCTGAATCCACCTAGAGGATCTACATCAGCAGAGTAAGGGATCAGAAGTTCTCCATGAGCGTCTGCTACAGGAATAATTTCACCACTAACTTCAATATTTGGGTACGACTCGGTCTCCGTATCCAGAATCGCCCGCCACAGTTTCACGGTCGGTATTTCCAGCGTCTTTGTCGAAGCTGGCTCCACAGCCTGCTTGTCTAGCTTTGAGAAGGCTTCCTTCAACTGAAGAGTTAGCGTACCTGTACCTTCTTCTTGCTCTTGCTTTTCTTCAGATGCTGTAGCCAGATCTATCGCACGTGCAAAAGACTCATCTTCATTGAGCAGATCAGTCAAAGCAGACATTTCTTGTGGCCGACCAGGGATAATCCGTATGCCAGTACCAATTTCAAACTGGCTATCGTCAATATCCTGCTTGCGAATTGATGACCGCGGCCATGGCTTGAAGCCAACAAGCAGGGCTTTCTGCTGTTTGCAGAACATTGCAGAAAAACTGCCGCCAATCCCAGTGAAGGTTACTTTGACTTCAGTTGGCTCCTTATGGTTCGGCTCAACTTTGACATACAGATGACCGTTATCGGGCAGGATAGTGATAGCTTCATCGGCGTTACCTGCTGTAATCTCAATCAGGCTTTGCTCTGACGATGCGTCATCACTGTCTATAGCCTTCTTAAAACGACCTAAATCCTTAAACCCAAATTGAGGATCTTCTAACTCAGCCCGGATCGCATTTGCCAAGGCTGGGTAAGTTTCAGACTCATGCCCCCAAGGTAAGCCAAGCAATTCGCATGACATCTTCATCACTGCAAAGTTATCACGCTCAAAAGAGGTACAGCCATCGATATATTCAGGACTGTAGCAGTGGTTCTTTGACTCTTCCCCGGACGGTGAAAAGTCTGGGATATCGATTAAGTAAAGAGAGCGACTTTCAGTCTCCAGCATCACATTGCCAGGATGGATATCGCCGTGAGCAACACCAAGGTCGTGTAGGTGCTCTACAGCGGCAACGAACTTACCAACTAGCTCAATTTTCTCATCGTCTGCAATCAGCGCCTTATCCCAAGTAGCTCCTTGCACTTGGTCTGTAACCATATACAGACTCGATGACTTCGAAGCAATGCCAAACTCACGGATTTCCGGTAGGTAAGTCGGTTTGACTGAAGAAAGCTTATCTAGCAATTTCAGAAACTTAAGAACCTGGAAGTTTGTTGCAGAATCATCTCCTTGTCCACCGGCATTCAACCAAGCTTTTATGAGTCTTCCGCCTGAGACATAGACTTCTTTTTCAGCAGTCTCAACCAGAAAGTCATCATCTTCCCGATACTGACGCGAGTGGTTGATAGCATGTCGGTAAGGATCAAGCTCAGCATCATCAAATGTTGGAATAGCCTCGCCTGCAGGCTCGGCTTGCTTCAATGCATCAAAGAATTCTGTAGCAGAAGCGAACTTTGCTGCAACAGCATCCAACAATACTCCTGAATACCATTGCTCACTGTTTAGCATGTCATCCTGAACTGTTTCCAGGCTCTTAGGGGACATACGCTTCCCGCTAAGCAAGTGCCAGGCAACAAGCCCCAAGGCGTGAACATCCTGCTGAAAAGGTGTCAAATCGCCCCCATCTAGCATGTCTTGTGCTTCAACAGCACCCACAGACAGACTCTTGCGATAATCTCCAACCGTACCAATAGGTTGATGATAAGCAGAGATAAAGTTTGAAAGCGCGACCTCTTTTGATGGTGAAATCCAAAGACTATGATCAGCAATGTCCCTGTGAGCAATTTTCATCTCGTGCAGATTGCCAAACTTAGCAATTAGCAGCTTAGTAACATTCAAGCGGTCTAATACTGAAAAAGCCTTGCCATATTTTCCTATAAACTCATTAAAGCGAACATGACCAGGGGGAAGTTCGTATACCTCACTGTACTCTGCTGTCACCTCGTCTTTTTGGAAACTCGTCAACGACCGCAAGCAGTGGTTATATAAGTCCCGGTTCTGGTGGTTTATGTGCTGTAACACTTCACGTTCACGGGAAACAATCTCTGCTCTTCCTTCAGGAGTGTATGCCTTGCTTCCCTGAACATTTTTGAAGCTCCATACGCGGAGCAATGCTTCGGTACTAGACGAGATCTCAGACTTTGCAAGGTACTCCCGATACACTTTCTTCGGGTGCTCGAAGATTTTATCCTTGGCTTCGTAACCATCTACCCTTAGAGCTTTTGGCGCAGTCTGAGGCCCTAAGAATAAGTTATCAAAAATAGGGAAATCTTGGTTCAGAACCTGTGCATTGGGGTGTGGCCTGAAGTGTTTATTAAAGGTATTTCGATCAGCAAATTTAAGAAAATCCGTTAATGAAATCGTATGGTGAAGCTGATCTTCAGGCAACTGACTGAAGTCTGCATTTCCAGTCATGACTACGAAGAAATGAACAAAAGGGGCATAGTTTTTGTTCGTAAAACGTTGAGCCAGGCGCTTTAGCTTGTTGTCTAGTGTGAACTTTTTGCCACGAGTTACGCTGACTGGCGAGCGTCCCATGTTCTGGTCGCCCTTATACCAAGTATCACCGCGTGCTGTAACAGGCTGATGGTTCCAGTCTTTCAACTCAACGATGATAACGTTGCAGTGCGTTACAATGACTAAGTCGAACTCACCTTCTTTTTTTGACTCAACAAAACGAAAACCGGCATAGCCTTTCCATGGAAACATCCCGTTGTTACCACTACCATAGCCATAGCTTTGCAACTGATCTCCAAGTGAACCGCCGCGTGCAGGCTTCTTAGGTGTAGAAACCTTATCCGAAAATGCAGCCTTAATTTTTTCGATAGCAGCTACTTCTTGCTCTTGTAAGCCACCATCCCAGATTTCTATCTCCAACTGAAGTCCTCTCTCTATCTGGCTTGTTATTCTCTTTTTGGTTGTCTATTTGTCGATAAGGCACCCTCGCAGCCACTTCTATAACATTGAGTCGTTTTCATGACTAAGAGAAGGAATGTCTATTCTTCTGAAGGAATGTATCATATAGAATGATAAAAAACTTGATTCATATTAAATAGATATCTGTATACGTAAATAGCCAACGTCTTGATAGACTGAATCCAGTCAATTGCTTGAGTTGATGTATAGGATCTTTCGGATAAGTATTGGCATGTCAAAACTGTATTGATAACTTGTGACCAAGTATTCTCTCCAATACACACTTGGCACTTTTGAGGTACGAAGCGACAAGTGTAAAGGTCCTAAACCACAAGCTTCGCATAAGCAGAGTCTGGGCATAAAAGGTCCGAAAGTATCTACTGATTATGTAGCTATTCTGACAATATTCTTGATAAAGACCGGAAAATGCAGAATATGTTCGCCAAATAAAGTACAGAAACCCCCATAAATACAGTAATATGACTCCGTCACATTGGCAGCAAGGAGTTCATGTGAGTCAAGAAGATGAAAAATACCCAGCCAGCGCGATATCTTCGTGGAGCGGCTTCGTTTATCAAGGAAAAGTTGCTCTATATCATTCACTTAAGCTTATTCATGATGGTGATTTAGACTTCGAGCTTCAGCTAGATAGTAGTGACGACTTCGCTATTTATAAAGATGGAGAGCTACAAACCGCCCATCAAGTCAAAGCGAAGATTAGTAAATATCGTAGTGGCTATTCCAAGGCTCTGGAGCAGTCCACGTTAATCGAATACGACAAAATAAAAGGGACGCCCCGTTACTTTCACGTATCCGTACAGCTAGACAATACCGATGATCACAAAGGCGCTAGCGGAGAAATAGTGAAACTCTACCGCTACGGAGACAATTTTCATTGTGGACTGGGTGAAATTGAAGGACTGACCAAAGCAATAATAAAAAAAATATGTGAGAAGCGGTCCATCACGGTAAGTGATAATCTCATAAATTTTAACTATTGCTTACTCTCAGAAAAAATAAGTACCAAGGCGATACACAATCACAAATTAAATCAAGTGGACGGCTTTTCAGAAAACAAAGCTGCTTACGAGAGCCGTATCAATGCAAGAGATATCCTAGAGGAATTGCTGGCCGAAAACCCCTATCAGAATCGTGACTACTATGCCGTTGAGTTGAAGGCCAGACTTCAAACCTACCTAGAAGAACGACTAGAACAGGCGCTACCAACAATGAGTGACGCCACCTATGAAAGAGCTAGGCGCCTGTGCTTGCACATACGCGATACACATATCAATGAATTAAAAAACTTATGCCAGATGATGAAGCCATCCGAGCGGTTTCAAGACATTCAGAAGAACGATATCAGGCGCTACACCAAGCTCATACAGGCTATTTCAGTGGAGCCCACATTCAACCATCTTCCGCATTACCTCGACAGCGAAAATCGGTTCTACGTACCTACAGCGCTTGACGTAGATGAAAGTGAAGAGTGTGAGTCTGACATGAACCATGAAATGAAAAACAACGGTGACCTGTTGAGACTACTTTTTGAGTACAACCATCTAATAGCCAGCAAAGCGGAAGCTTCATTCACCTTTGATACAAAATTCACAAACTCGGATGACTTCGACGACAAGCTGGCCACTGAAAAGCTTGAAAGCAACATTACCAAGTCGCTATGCATTAGCGTAATGACAAAAGACGACGCGGAGGGTCGACTGAATGATAAAGCAACTCATTGATGAAGCACTTGTTGCTCATGGCTTCGAGAGTAAGCGTGAATTGGACACCACAAGTTTTTATATTCGTGATTCTGGGTCTGCCATTAGGTTCGCTGTCGTACATAATCTTGATGAACTCATTACACCAGCAGAGCTGAACAGCCAGATCAATCAGCTTGCTCCTGAGGAATTTCTCAGAAACCCAAGCTTTAAGAAAAACTGTGACTTGATTTGTATTTATCGCCTTGACGTTTTGGCCGAGTTCAAGGAGCACGAAGAAGGAATCTTCGATATCGAGGAAGACCCGCATTTTTATAAAAAATATGTCCTCTATTACAGTATTACTGAAGAAAGCGCTCTCACTGATTTTACCTACGACAAACTTGTATCCGTGATTGCTGACAAAAAGGAATTTATTGATTACAAAGAAAATCCTCTTGTAGCTTCACAATACAGTTTCGCTGCGAAGACCTTTATCAAGCTACCTTTCTTGGAGCTACCTAGTCATCAAGGAAACCTCGTGTCCTTAAGACAGCAAGCAACTGAGGCCGTTGCAGAAGCTGGCCTGAGCGATACGTATTCGACTATTCAGCAAGTCACAAACGTAAACGCCGACGAAATAATTAAGGAAATGATTAATAATGAACTGGCAAATATCCAAGATTGAAGTCTCTAGCTTCAAAGCATTCAAGCATATCTACTTGGATCTTGGCGGGTCTTCCCTGCTAACTCTTGACGGGCCGAACGGTTATGGTAAGACCAGCATATTCGACGCCATTGAACTGCTGCTCACTGGCCAAATCAATCGAATACAAAACCTATTCTCTACTTTACTAACCAAGAACAAAAGGGGCTACGCGGACAATCTCTTCTGGAACAATCGCTCCGGCGAGAACGATCTCTGCATTAAAATTGAATTCATTAATGGTGAACGTAAACTTATTTTAGCAAGACATTGCCCAGCTGCGATATTCAAAAAACCAACGAACAATCGTGCAGACAAGTATGAAAGCTTTAAGCTTTACGAGCTGCCGGAATTTGAATCATCTGACTTTGCGAAGATCAATCTACGCGACAACAACTTCCTTGACGAAGTTTTCGGTAAAAACTTCAGGGAAAACTTCTCCTTCCTTAACTATCTGGAGCAAGGACAAAACCGACTGTTACACACTCGGGTAGACGAACGCAAGGATAAACTAGGAAACCTCTTTAACATCAGCGATATCGAAGCTGAGATTGAACACTGCAACACCATATACAATAAATTCACAAGGTACATCAACAATCCTGAACGCAAGGGAAAAGTTTTATCACTTCAAGAAGAGATAGCCAGCTTAAAAAGCACATTGCAGGCAGAGACAAGTAATGTTGAGTACAAAAAACTCTCCACGACTGATGTCCAACCAATATGGGACAAGGAGATCCTATTCTCAGCGTACTCAGCGGAAGATCATGCTGCCTACCAAGAATCAATTCGAAAAATTATTGCCCTTTTACCGCTCAAAGCCACGATAAAAACTAGGGTTCACAACGAGGCAATCGATGCCGACATCGAACGTAACGAAGAATCTCTGAGAAGCTTAGCTCAGTTCGGTAAAGACCTTGAGAAGCTTGATGGGCTTGAAGGAATCAAGAAGGGGATTGATGAACTGGAGAGTTCAGCGGCCATCATCAAGCGCGGAGCCTCGATGATCAAGGTCGAAGAAGCCCAATCACTACCAAACTGGGCGGATGGGCGCCTTGAGTGGTTTGAGTTACAAATTGAATCCCGAAATAGCCTACGTGAAAAAAGCAGCGCCAATACGAACGTCATAGCCGAATTGGAACGCCTGAAAAGGCAACTGATTGATGAACATAAGAAGTCCTATCCAGATGATCAGTTGTGCCCTCTCTGTGGCACAGACTGGGAAGATCACAAATCAATGGTGGATGCCATTGAAGCAAGAACCAAGCAGATCTCTGAATCACTAAGCAAGGACGGTAAGGACTTAGTTAACCTTATCGCTGCTATGGACGCTGAGCTGAAGCTCATCGACACCCATATCCAAGGCAGCTTGAAAGTTCTCAAGCCTACATTTGAACCAAATCTTCATGCAGAGCTGACCAAAATTAAGCTTCGGCTCCCGGCAATAACCCAGCTAATGGAGAAGCTGAAAAGCGATAATATTCAATTTACTGACTCATTTACGGACAGTGATGACGTAGTAAATGAGCGACTTGAAAAGCTCAAAGCGATTCTAAGGAATAAAAAACAGATTGAAGCTGACGCTTTAGCGCTGCCGGAGGACTGGCGAGAAACAACAAACAGCACCTTTAAAGGCCTACAGGATTTCTACATAATCACGGCTGAAGACTTGAGGGATAAAGAGCAGTACATATCGATTAAAGCTAACGAGGCTCAAAATGCCAGGCTCCAAACCTGTATTTCCGATCTTAAACTTATCGAAAAAGAAACCCTAGCGGCCCAAAAAGCACAAGGTAAAATCAAAAAGCTCCGCGACACACTGAAGGAGACAGAGCAAAGGTATACCGACCAGACAATTTCGGCTATTGAGCTCATATTCCATATCTACAGTGGCCGACTGATCCAAAACTACCAGCGTGGTCTCGGCCTATTTATCGAGAGCCGCGAAGGTACACAGTTGAGATTTCTGACTGCCGAGAAGTCTGAACACGACGCAGTCATGTCCATGAGTTCTGGTCAGGTGTCCGCTCTTGGCCTTGCCTTCTTTCTCTCTCTCAACAAGGTCTATGCTAAAGTGCCTCTCATCTTGATTGATGATCCGTCGCAATCTCTGGATGAAATTAACGTTGCTTCCTTGACCGACCTACTCCGTTGCGAACTCAAGCATTGCCAGTTGATTGTCTCATCGCATGAGGACGATATCTCTGCCTATATGCGCTATAGGTTCAACAGAGCAGGCTTAAATACAAGTTCACTCAACATGCAGCTATTGGCGAAAGATGCTTTGTAAAAGCAGCCCATGGCAATGCAGTAGAGCTGGGTGACCGAGATGTTAATATGGATGGGTTAGCCATCCTGAAGAGGATGTCAAAAACAACAATAGGATCTGGTTTTGCGCTTTCCTTCATTAGATTAAGTATTGCAAAATCAGATCTCTATTAATGGACCTTCTGTCAACCATAACTTACTGTGGGGCGCTTCTAGGTTAAAAAACATCATTCGCTTAAGGCTCTAGATAGAAATACTTTAGAACCAGAACCAAAGCACTAAATTGACGCATTCGAACAAGCTATGTTTCTGCAAAGAAAAACCCAAATACGTCGATGAAGTTGGTGGTTCTTCACAAGCTGTTTATTTACAAGCTTCCACAATAAAAGCTCCATATCGTGAGGTTTATCGCGCTAGTGATTTTGCTTACACTCATACCAAACAAAATACCAATTTGTTAAGAATCCAAAACATCGTAAATTCAAACATCCCCCCTATGATGTTTGAGTTGCACCAACGACATACGAAACATCCAGCATCGAAAGGTATACCAAGAAGAAAGGCTTTGTGAGAGCCATTGCAGGTTACGGTACATCAGAGCAATAAAGCCACACGCATATGACGAAGTCTTGGCTAAGCACGGAGTGGAGCAAATGATGTTTAAAAAACCAATATTAACACATTCCCTAAAAGGATTAGACTGAGACGTCAGATGTGAAGTGATGATATGGACTATTACCCATATTAATTAATATTATTGAGAGCTAAGCTGCTTTCATCAAACAAAATGCTTCATTGAAAATACTAGCGTACTGTACCATATGCATAATATTTTTATATGAAGGCTAGAGCATGGCAATAAAGAACGTCATTCTTCATGAAGTTACTCGTGACAAAGATGGTGCCCCTGTAGTAACAAATCTGCGTGATGAAGAAAACTCCACTGAGGGCTTGGGAAGCAAGCTAACTGGACAACTAATTGAATTGTTCTCTCAATCAACGCTTAACATTGGTGAATTTGGTGTAGATGGTGATCCGACGCTTGAACCAGCTTTCGAGCAGCAATTAAAGCGCCTACATAACAAAGAGAAAACCTTCGTTGAAACTACCAAGGACATGGCTGAACGATTTGCTGAGATTATCAGTGAGCCTAAGCTCCAAAGTGTAAAAGGTGGTATACTCGCATTCTACATGTATGAGTATCGTGAGAATACATTGTTAGCAATTACCGTATTAAATCGAATTGACGGTATTAACGCTAGTAAAGATCTTGATTTAAGTTCAGCTACAATCATAGACCTTAACCGCTTACACTTAGGTGCTTCTATCAACTTAACTGACTGGGAAGAGGACTTGAGCAGTCGTTACATCAAGTTCAAGACAGGTCGTTCCGTTGAAATGCGTGATTACTTTGAGTCTTTCATTGGGTGTCAGCGTGATAAACAAGCCGCAACTCGTGAAACGAGTGCTTTAAAAACTGCGATCAAAACTTATTCTTCTGAGCTAGGCTTAGGTAGTGATGAGACGCAATCAAAATTAGATAGTGCTCATAGCTTTATCCAAGAGCAACAGAAAGCGGGTAAAGAAGTGCTCCTAACACATGTCGCTAATGCGGTTTTCCCTGATTCAACTGACGATTTCTTAGCAATTGCTCGTAACGATGAACATCAACTAAGTGAACAAATAGCGATTAGTTCAGCAGAGTTGAAACGTTATGTTCGCTTAAGCGGGCGTGGTAAAGGTGTATCAATTAGCTTTGACAACGAATTGCTCGGTAAGACTGTTACATTTGAAAATGAACAGTTGATTTTTACTGATATCCCAGAGACATTAAAACAGAGCATTATAGACCTTCAGCGAGAAGCTAAAGACAATGACTAGTTATGAACATTGAGACGTTAGAGCTATACAAGTCGATAAGAGAGTTGATGACCGATGTGGTTGTTGACGGTAACGACGTGTCTGGTTATGTAGACTTTAACGCAGATATTGTTGACAAGCTTAAGCAGTTGAATGAAGTTGAGCTGTGCTCGGCTTCATTTGGTATTTATAAAGACGATACTAGAAAGCTTGATTTAACAGTAAATGATGAGATTACTGACAAGCACTACAATGCGTGCAATCGAGCTAAGATCGAATTAAGCAAACAATCAGCTCAAAACAAAGATCACTTTATATGCTCTACTTGGGCTGATTTAACAAACTATACAGATTATCTGCTCAATCCAGTTAAAGCTGTCTATATCAGCGATCTCAACGAGATTCTCACAAAAGATTCTAAAGATGCTAAGTTCACAACTTATCTAAATGTTTCGAAAGTGTGTAACTTAGTTAAAGATGTTGCCCATACAAACAAAGGCAACATATATACTATTTTATGTGGTCAGCCACTAGACATAACTTTGTCTCTTAATAACTCAGTGCTTAGTGCAGAAATCGATATTGGTTTTTATGATGAGTTGCTCGGTAAAGACCAGCACAAAGAAGCGATGAACAGTTTAGTTCGTGAGGCCCTTTACAACCTACTAAGTGATCTTGACCCTAAGTCAAGATTGTCTCATCTAGTTAACCATTTTAACGCTTTTACAAGTAAGCTATTGGTTAGTTATGAGCAATATGTTCGAAACTATTCATTTGATAAAGTTCGTAAAGAGTATCGAGAGAAAGCAACAGAATACATTGATAAAGTAAATAAAATTTTTGATGAAGTTGCCACCAAAACATTCTCGATTCCATTAGGTGTATGGTTTGCTACTTCTCAAATGCAAGCAACAGGCTCGATGGAAAGTCTTCAATTTTTTAAGAATATCTCGTACTGCGTTATGGTGTTCTTCCTAGTTGTTGTAGTCTGTTGGAATCTGTTAGGTCAGTTTGCGACATTAAGTGCTACTGAGAATGAATATAAAGACCTGTTCAAACGTCTTGGTGATGAACTTGAAGATGGGCAAAAGAGTGAGCTTGGAACATTAGAGCAGGACCTAGACACAAGAAAACTGAGAGTGTGGCTCAAGCTCGTAGCTACTATGATTTTTGCTATCGTATTACTTGGTTTTACAGTGCTGGTCACATACAAAGCGATTACGCTTCCCATAGTAGCTGGATAAATTATCACAATAAACATATTACTAGAGGCGCTATGCTGCTCATAATCAGGTTTGAACTAGTACAGGTTAGAAAAGCCTTTGACATTGTCGAAGGCTTTTTGTTTGTATCGACTAATACAATTAATTCTGGCTAGAAAAGTACGCCGCTAAGTATTTCAGGTCTTGATAGTTTATAAGCGCTAATTACTTAGCATAGCTAATATCCCAACCACAACAATCTAATCTTTAACCATCATGTTCCAAGACATTAACGTTTCTATTTGCTCAATAGTTCCAGTGTAGGTAGCTGAGTAAGAGGGGGATGGTTACAGACCATTCAACTTAGTTGTGAGCTTCCCTCAATTGAAATTAGCTAACCTACATTAGGAGTAGTTAAAATGATGTTTCATATAAAAATCCAGACCACACCCTCTTCCTAAAGCTCTTTCTTCAATTTGACTCCATAAAACTGGCAAATAGGTTTGAAGAACTTCTACATCCGATTGGTGGTATTCATCTTCATAGTCCCCAGCTTCGGCTTTTAGCCACTCTGAAGGGGTTAAAATAGTGAGTCCTTGATGAAAGTACTCAGGAATAGCTGATCGTATTTCTTTTTCACTACCACTAGCAACATAAATTACTACGCCCTCTCCTGTCGCGTAATAATGGCTAACACCGATATAGAACATTTATACTCCTTAAAATAATACTAGTTGATACTTTACCCAATTCTTGTGTCATGAGAATGAGGAGCCCCAAACAGACTTTTAGTCCTGAGCGATATATTTTCCACCGAGGTTATTCGCATATTGTGTTTTCTGTTGTTTGAAGAACTTCCAGAGCTGAAGTTAAAGCATTTATTTTTCCAAGCACAGTTGCGGAACGGTAGTTGGCGTTTGCAATTATTGGTTGCAGTAGATCCTCTGTGTGAGGGAAGCGTTGAATTAGCTCTGCATATTCTTCTTCCTCTGCTAACAACACAGATAACCTCTCAAGATATTGATCCCGTTCTTTCTCTAAACTTAACAATTCCGAGTAAGAACAAGACTCTTTATTGATAGTCTCCTCTGCTTTCGTTGCTTCGACTTCTGAAACAAAGGTCATCTGTTCACACAATCCTGTTTTTGCACACCGTTTGTGTTGCTCCTCCCCTTTTTTCTCAAGATAGCCGTTTATAACTTGGTCACTTATCTGGTGATAAACATACTCATCATCTTCATATATACCCTTGGAGTGCTCCGTTTTTTTCACCATCCCATCCTGTGCCTGAACATTAGTAGACTCATTAATCCCCTTCTTAATCAGAAAGTTACATGCAGGCTTGCTCAGCCTTTTTATTTGCTTCATAACGATTGCATAAATAGACATAAAACTTAGGATTGCTAAGTATACAAAAATAAGCAAAACTTAGACAATCTAAGTTATCTATAGGTACAAAAAAGAATGTCTAAGTGGAAAACCCAATCCCTGCGAGGCTCAAAGCAGCGCGTAAAAAAGCCAAAATTACCCAAAAAGACTTGGGTGTAAAAATAGGTATGGAAGAAAGCTCGGCAAGTGGTCGAATGAACCATTACGAAAAGGGCCGTCATGTTCCAGATATCGGAACGTTATCGCGTATGGCTGAAGAATTGGGTGTGCCGTTGAATTATTTCTTTTGTAAAGACGATGTAACTGCTGAGTTGGTCTGCTTAATTGATAAATTGAGTGATGAAGAGAAACAGGGCTTGTTGGAAAAACTGACCACCAAGAAATGAGTCTAACGCAATAAGTCGGTTAACGGCACATCCGCAAATATCTGTTGAGTAAATTTGATGTCACCACTATCAGGATCGATTAAGTAACCTTCGTATTCTATGATCTGTGGGATCAATAACTTTTCAAGCTCGCATTCAAAAGGGTTTGAGGTATCCGAACCATAAATAGTTTGAAACGATTGTGTAAACTCCAATATCGTCATTTGGCTTTGCCCGGAAAGTAACGCCAATTCAAGTGCATAACCAATCAATTCTTTGATATTACCTAACATTCCTTTGCTAGCAGCGAGCAAACGCATAGCGATATCCATATCCGATAACTCTGGAGATACAGGAATCGGTAACTGTTGCTCAATCCCTTCTAATAAAGCTATGTAAACATCAAGAGACTCTTCGTTCATTATTCGGATATATGGTAAGTCTCGCTTCACCATAATTCGTCTGTCCCATTGGGAGTCTTCCAAAATAAGTTTGGCGGTAGGAATACCTATAAAGACGATAGGTAACCGGCATTCATCACTGATCATCTTTAGTCGGTCACGTATTTTTTGCCTTTCTTTGGGAGATGCGCACTCAAACAGTTCTTGAGCTTCTTCTATGACCAACAGCTTAAGTTTAGATTTCTTAACACTATCGATGAAATAATCTTGTAGGCCAATCTCAGAACGTTTCGACCGACTGTTGTAAGGAACATTCAGCTTTTCAATTGCCCAAACTAATGTTTCAACAAAGCTTGGCCTGACTCTTGTTATCAAAATTTCTGAAGCGGAAAAATGGTTGTTCAAATAGATTTCAACGACTGAAGTCTTACCCGCACCTGTCCCACCAGTAATCAGCATTGAAGGAGCAAACTTACCAAACTGGCTGCGGCGGACAATCCAATCTAAACCTTCAAACACCTTTTCAACATCAGGATATACGACAAATGACTGATGGAACTCCGCTAGTAATAAATCGACGTCGTTGTTCGTTGAATGAAGTGTTTTCACTTGTTTGACTTCCTCAATGCTCGACGTTTGTTCCAAAGTGATTGAAGGTCATCAACGGGTGTTGATTCGCTTGGTTGTATGCTCTCTTCTATCTGATAATCGGCAGTTATAGATTTGGGGCTATCGCTGTTAACGCCAGCAAGTTCAGCCATTTTCTTACCGTTTTTAGCTTTCTTAGAGCGCTGAGGTAAAGACATTTGCCGTATGTTTTCATGTTCTAACTTGATTCTTTCATGCAAAGCCTGACGCGCTTTCGCTAGCGATAACGAATCGACTTGACCTTTTATAAAATCTCGATGTACTTTTACTGTTCTTATATGCTCACAAAGGCTAAGTTTATTGGTGTAACCCAATGGGTCATATTTACAAGGTACTTCGATATAACCACCCATTTCATCAAGAAATACGAAAATTCTGGATAAATCATCAGGGTCAATCTTAATCGTTTTCATCTTGCTATCTTTGGATAGCGGATACTGCTTCCTATAATGCTCTAAAGCCACATTATCGTACATTAAGTGTTTATATTTTATACCTTGACTAGTTAATGTCCTTTTATCAAATAGTCCCATAATGACACGGAATTTTTTCTCATCACTCTCACTTAGCGTAGGCGGTGGCAATACATCTTCACTCTTTTGCCAATGATAATTTGGTATTCTTGTATTCCTACTATCTGCCGACGCATTGTGTACATCAATAATCCAACGATGTAGTTCTTCAACAAAAACGCCAAAACGCATTACCGCGTCTTTTTGTGGATCATAGTCTTCCTTCTCAAGTACATTCGAAAATGTTTTACCAGGAATCCATCCGACGATACCTTGAATTAATTCTCCAAACTTTCTTTCAACAAAAGGCTTTAACCAAGGTCTACGCACTTTGTTATAGATGATATTAATACCACCTTCGGTACAAGCTTGATCTAAACTGTTAGACCAAAATTCCGCGCCATTATCAACGACGAGGTTTTCAATTTTACCGTGGCAAAGCCATTGATTACCCAATTCAATAGGCAATTCATTGACATACGCCTTCGTTTTAACTGAGTGGATAATTGCCTTTGATACTGATATGTAACTAGGTGCTTTAAAACCAAGATGGAACCCAATGATACAACCACTAAAAACATCAACAAGTAATGTTAAATACGCTCGTCCCAATGGAATAAGAAGTTCATCATCAAGTAAGATTAAATCAAGTGGTGTGTGGTCGATCTCCACACGCTCAAGTATTCGCGTCGGCATTTTTACCGATTCATAGTAGTTAAATAATTTATCTGCGTAATACTTACCATGTCGTTTTAGGGCAACGGTATAAGGGGGAAGCTTCTTCAACCGCTCCTTGAACGCTTGATAAGTGACCGCAGTTATCTTGCCGGAAACGATAGTGCTATTTTCAATTTCAATTAAGTCATCATAGACCCGATAAGCTTTGGCATAAGAAGGACGAACAGCATCTAGAAATCGTTCAACAGCCTCAATGAAAAATGGCTCATCATTACACACACGAGGTTGGCGATTCCCTTTTAAATGATGGCTATCGACAAGGCTTTTAATATCACCATTATTTTCACAAAACGCTTTGTACCAACGCTTTACCGTTCGATCACTGGGTTTGGGTATCGACAGGCCAACGATATTCTTATCGATAAGGGGATTAAGATTTTTAGGCGTCCAACCGCCTTTTATCTCTTTAGCGATCAAAGAGATTAGCCTGTAACGTTCCAGTGCTTTTTGTTTTTGGTCTTCAGGAAAAGAAGAAAGGTCTCGTTCAATAACTTTTGTAGCTGTAAGGGATGCATATTTGAGATGAGCTAACTTCGCTTCTGGACTCGCATCATGCTGTTGTTTGACTTCATCGGTGATGGAGCCAAACTCATCCTTAAACGGCCCGAACGACATGCTAGGCCACCGAAATCACTGAATGTTCGTCAAGTAAAGTGTCCAGCTTCGCTTTTACTCTTCCAAGCCCTATCAAACGAAACACTGAAGCCAAAATTTCACCTGTCGATAGATTCAGTAACGTTGAAAGTGACTTGATACGGATGGATATCGATTGATTAAGAACAGCCCAAATACTTTCGAGATGCTCCGAATTTTCAATGCAACCGTTATATCGATGTACCAGCTTTAAGTTAGCCAGATAAGCACTGCCGCGAATTTGTCTTTCTGTTACCAATAGTAGAGGAGCTCCCAACACGGTTGCAACGGCTTGCTTCTGACGAAACATATCTTGGAATTCAGAACTAAATGTTTTTGATAGTGGTTTTACTTCGAGGAAATAGGACGTTCCATCTTTTTTATGTACCAAAAAATCAGGAGTATAAGGACGTTCTTTCCCTTGATAAGAGAATCGATAACCTTTCGGTTGTGACTCGTAGCGAACAACATCATCGGAATATTCTAAATGGTAGCAACAATCATATTCCAGTGAACTTTCACACATGATGGTACAGCCATTTTTGGCACTAACAAACTTATAAACGTTTTTGTTTGCAGATGGTTTTCTGAGATTGCGAACGTACATAACCTGTCCTCATTTCGTTGTAATAAAACAACCAAAATAAGTTTAGGACACTTTATGAGTTTTAAAAGGACATCTTATGTTTTTTTTGGGACAGGATATACTTTCAGCGACAAGAAGGGTGGAAGCCCCAGCCACATCCCGGCACACAAGTCACTCGCTGCGGCTGCTTCCTTCCGGACCTGACCGAGTTCACGAGCTATTGTTGCGGGAGGACCAGGGCCTCCATAGATTTTTTATCTTGGTTTGAATCACCAAAGAGTGCGAGGATTATCAAGCATCACTCTGACTAATGCAAGCCGAAATCCTGACAGATTTCGTCATTTGGTTTTAAGTGACTAGCATTTAAACAATTCGGGAAGCAAAAATACATATTTACCCTTTATTAACGAGTTGATGTATCTATCACTTTTAGTTTTGGAGTAGATTTGAGCTCTGTATATCGATGTTTTGCTTGGTACATTGCAATATCGGTTTCATGAAGTACATCTTGCAAACTCATGAAATGATCGCGTTGGTTTGATACACCAATCGCCACATTCACTTCAATGCTTAAACCTCTCTTCTCATCAATAAATAAGAATGATTCTAACTGCTTTAGAATGGAAGAGAGCGAGTCATTATTATATTGGCCGATAAGGATAAACTCATCACCACCAATGCGATAGCTGCGACCGCGCCAGATATTATTGATACGACCGGCTAGTGATTTAAGAACTTCATCTCCCACTTCATGCCCATAATTGTCGTTAATCGGTTTAAAGTTGTTCACGTCTAAATAGATCAGTGTTACGTAACGATTTAATCCTCCGGAGTAGCGGCTATACAGCGCTCGGCGGTTACGCAGTTTAGTTAAGTTATCCGTGTTTGATTGCGAATGAAGGTACAGAGCGACAATGGATAGAAAACCGAGCACCAACATAAACAACCATTGAGTTTGTCGTGAAAATGCTTGCTCTACGGCTAGCGTGGCACGCCAATCTGGTTGATAGTCATAGCTATTAATAATTTTTTGGGTATCAATCATCTTAATAGCACGAGAAAACAGCGGAGCAAGTGAGGCTCCCATACTATTTTTAGGAAATCCAATAGCAATATCAGAAGAATAAAAACTACCGATTAAAATATCTTCGACCAAAGGTAATAAGTTATCCGCTTCACGCAGCACCTGGTTGAAATTGGCTCGGCTTAAAATGACATAATCAACGTCTTTATTTAACAGCGCTTTGATCTGTTGATCTTGCGTTTGATAAACGTTTAATGTTTTATGCGGTAACATTCCGTTAAGTAGTTCTTCAAAAAAATCATCTTTAATCACACCTATACGCTCTACCACTAGTTCAGATACATTGCTATAGACATTATCTTTGTAGTTTTCACGCTTGACCAAAATAGCTTCTGGTCGATAGTAACTGTCGCTGAAGTAAAGCAGACTTTTCCGCTGTTGAGAAATCGTAACCGGGGCAAGAATATCAATATGTTTATCAAGTAAATCACCATACATGCTTTCCCATGTTTCATCAGCCGTACTGACTAATTGACATTTAAGCAGTAAGATATCACACGCTTGAAATACAATATCCGCACTGATCCCTTTGACCTCACCGTTGCGTTGATATTGCGCAAATTGAATAACATTTTCTAACTTTACTTTTAATGGTCGCTGCACATTGAGCCCGCTGTCGATAACGGACTGGCGCAATGCCTGTTTCCGAATATCAAATTGGTATTTCTGTACCGACTCACGTAATAATTTTTGCACAACAGCAGAATGTACATACGACTCAATTTGCTTCAACAATAATGCATTCTGTTCTTTAGGTGTAATGATTGAAACGGGTTGAATAGGTAATTGATCATTAAGCAACTGTGCATCAAGACCTTCCATCAACATTGGTTTTAGCTGATTAATCGCATCAACTACACCATCCACTTTTGCCGCTTTGAGTAATGCTTTTGCTTCAATGGCACCATCATATTCAATTAATTCAATGTGAGGATAATGAGCGCGGATCAATGTTCCATAAATGGTCCCTTTCGGCACGCCTACAGTTCTCATTTCATTCAACTTAACATTGATATGACTGAATACGTAAGTGTATTCAATATTGGTTGGGCTAGAAAAGTCGAATCGTTCGGCACGCTCATTGGTATAGGTAACGTTCGCGGCAAAATCACTTTCACCAGACTCAACCGATTTTAAAATCGCATCAAAACTGGGGTAATTGACATAGTCAATATCAAGATGGAATTGGTAAGCAACGGCATCAAACAAAACGCGAGTGACGACATCATCAGCTTCTGTGGCAACGCGGTAGGTTTTATCACTTACTATCGGGGCTGACACCGCGATAGTAGCCGCTAATATCAACCCCAAAAGACAAAGATGTAAAAAAGCTTTAAACATGACGTGTAACATTATTTTTATCTGTTTTTTTTGATAAAAACATCATATACCAATGCCGTTGGTATACATAAGTATGAGCTAACATTACTGTCTATGAATTTGCACTAAATGTGATTTTGCATTCACGTTTATTCTATTTGCTCTTCTGTGCTTTTGAGCAAATAATCCGTCATCCACGCCGTACACAATAGGCAGATCCAAACCACAAATACCGAGCTAGGTACCTCGCTCGTTGGTGACACAACCAAAGTTGCAAAGCCGACAGTAGGCAATGTCCAACACAGTAAAGGGTTCCAACTAAACGTGGTAAGTTTAGTTAAACTTTCCATCGATGCCATGATACCAATGATGCTGAGTGCAATCAGCACCGCATAAGAGAAGTCCGCCATCCACAAGGGTAATAACAGACATAGAGCCCACCAGCGATGTTTATTTGAGGGTTTCCAATGTGAAGCTGCCCACCAGACCAGTATCACCGACAAGGTTTGAATGATGGTTAACCAACCAGTACCGCCCAGTTTTCCTGCCGACTGCGTAACAATAATACCCACTTGCAGAGTGACAACAATAAGCGCACTGATTAATACAACTCCAAGCCGACTTCGCTTGGAAAATGCCACCATCAATAATGGCAGCAGCACCCAAATACTAACGGATAAAGCAATCGGTTGATAAGACAACGTAAAGCCGTATATTGTCATCGCTGCAAGAAGTACTAAACCTGCCACTCCACCTTGTGGCAAAATCCACAAAGCAGGAATGACAACGGCCAAAACGGGAATGTTACCGTCACTTAAACCGATGGCGCGCGCGCAAACTACAGCTAACGCTGTTGTGATCAGAAATTGAAATGTTGAAAATAGCATGCCCTCTCCTTATACCGTTCCTTGGTAACAATCGAACTAGGACATTATTAGTATGGACCAATTTTTAGCACAGATCTTTGCGGTGATTCACCAAATTCCAGAAGGAAGAGTAACAACCTATGGTGAAATTGCACATTTAGCAGGCTACCCCGGCTATGCTCGCCACGTCGGCAAGGCTTTAAGCCGCATACCAGAAAGCAGTAAATTACCTTGGTATAGGGTTATTAATAGTAAAGGGGAAATATCCTTGAAAGCTGATGATTTAGAACGTCAAAAACGAAAGCTTATCGCAGAAGGGGTCGAGGTTACGGAAAGTGGTAAAGTTAAATTACGGCTCTATAAATGGCAGCCATAAATGCTGCCATTTATTATTCGTTAACTTTTTTATTTGCTGCCGACACCAATCAAACGCAAATTGACATGTTTAGTGTTATTCTCATCAGTAATTACGGCATAATGCGTATCCGTGATAAAGCGAAGTTTCCCGTCAATTTCAATACGAGCGCTTACGCTATAGGTATGACGTGCATCAATTTTTCTGCTGTCAAAAGCTAAATCAAATTCAAACGGCACTTGCATGCCATTGGTTTCAAAGCGGTGCTTAGCAATGATTGGGGCTGGTGCATCCGCTAATGACACATCTTGTAGCGTCACGGTAACTAATGTGTGGTCCGGCAATGCAATTCGCTCACGATACGCTACCGTTCCAGTAATAGTTTGGATTGGTTTCGCGGAAGATAGTTTTGGTGATGACTGACAACCAACTAGAACCAAACCTAGAGCTGCTGATACGATTAATAACCATGCCTTTTTCATAAAACCTCACTTATGATATTGAATTGTCGGTGAGTATAGGCATGGTTCACTTTTCTGTCATATAAGCTTTTAGATATTGACAAAATAATGACTCAGTAAAAAATACAATAAAGATATTGATAATTAGGTGAGGATCTATGAGTAAGCCACTAAATGAACTATTAGATTTACTGCAACTCGAAAAATTAGAAGAAGGGCTATATCGGGGTGCAAGTGAAAATTTAGGCTTGCCACAAGTTTATGGTGGGCAGGTCATTGGTCAGGCTCTCTCAGCTGCTCGTTACACCGTAGAGTCAGACCGTACCGTTCACTCGTTCCACAGTTATTTTCTCTACCCTGGTGATCCTGAAAAGCCAATTGTATACGATGTAGAGAATCTCAGAGACGGCCGTAGCTTTAGTACACGCCGAGTCAAAGCGATTCAAAATGGCCGCCCTATTTTTTATCTCACCGCTTCGTACCATGGTGAAGCCCCAGGATTTGAGCATCAAAACACCATGCCCAATATCCCAGGGCCGGAAAATTTTGCATCCGAGTCAGAGTTAGCCGAGCAAATCGCTCAATTTTTACCAGAGAAGGTAAAGAAAATGTTCTGCGGTGAAAAAGCGATAGAAATACGCCCTGTCACTGTGATTAACCCATTGAAACCCAAAAAAGCAGAGCCAAAACAATACCTTTGGATTAGAGCTAATGGCGCACTGCCCGACAACCAATTGATCCACCAATACCTGATGGGTTATGCCTCAGACTGGGGGTTTTTAGTGACTGCACTACACCCACATGAAGTCTCTTTGATGACACCTAATTTTCAGGTTGCGACCATCGATCATTCCATCTGGTTCCATCGCCCCTTCAAAATGGATGAGTGGTTGCTCTACGCTATAGAAAGCCCAACAGCTAGTAACACACGCGGATTAGTTCGAGGGGAAATCTATAACCGTCAAGGTGACTTAGTCGCAACAGCCGTTCAAGAAGGCGTCATGCGCTTTACCAAATAGCAACCAACTAAGGCTTTACCTTCACCAAGGATAAAGCTTTTTTGTTTGAGTAACTGGCTCCGCTCATAAAGGTAATTGAGTGGTATATTTCAACGACTCCATAGCAAAGGTTGACGTAACATTACTGATACCTTCAACGCTATTGACCAGTTTTTTATAAAACTGATCAAAACACTTCATGTCTTTTACCAGCACTTTCATCATGTAATCATATTCTCCGGCCATTCGATAAAATTCCATGATTTCTGGGTATTCCGAAACTGTCGCAACAAAACGGCTATACCATTCATGTGAATGGTCACTGGTTTTTATGAGTACAAACGCCGTAAAACTTAGGTCCAGCTTCTCAGGGTCTAACAACGCCACTTTCTTGGCGATCACACCGGATTCTTCTAATTTTTTCAATCGCTTCCAGCAAGGAGTTGTCGTCAGGTTTACCGCTTCAGCCAAATCATTGAGTGATAAGGTACTGTTTTGTTGCAGTAATGAGAGAATCATCCTATCAACTTTATCAAGTTCCATCTTTTCACCAAAAAAGGAGAATTATTTTCTATAAAAATACAAAACCACAGTCAATATAGCAAGGTTTTTCTCCTAAACTAAGGGTAAATTACACTCATAATAACAACGGAGATAGACTCATGTGTACTGATCATCAGTGGATTAATAATGCAATAAAAAAAATAGAAGCTGACTATCAACGCTCAGCCGACACGCACTTGATCAAATTAGATCTGCCTTGTGTCGATGGCATTGACATCTATTTGAAAGATGAAAGCACACACCCGACAGGCTCGTTAAAGCATCGTTTGGCGCGTTCTCTTTTCCTTTACGCTATTTGTAATGGCTGGGTTGGCCCTGAAACCACCATTATTGAATCATCATCTGGTAGCACTGCGGTTTCTGAAGCGTACTTCGCCCGCTTGCTTGGTTTGCCTTTTATCGCGGTGATGCCGAAATGTACGGCTCGCAAGAAAATTGAGCAGATTGAAATGTACGGTGGCCAAGCACATCTTGTTGATCGTTCAGACCAAATTTATGCTGAATCTCACCGCTTAGCACAAGAACTCAATGGTCACTATATGGACCAATTTACTTATGCAGAGCGCGCAACAGACTGGCGTGGTAACAGCAACATTGCCGACAGCATTTTTAGCCAAATGAAAATGGAAGACTACCCCGTTCCTACTTGGATTGTCATGAGTCCTGGTACTGGTGGTACTTCAGCAACGATTGGTCGCTTTATCCGCTACCAAAAATACGACACAAAACTGTGTGTCGTTGATCCTGAAAACTCAGTATTTTACGACTACTTCCAAAGCCGTGATCCTAACCTTACTCTGGTCTGTGGCAGTAAAATTGAAGGGATTGGTCGCCCGCGTGTTGAACCTAGCTTTATCCCTGGCGTAGTCGATGACATGCGCAAAATCCCAGATGCAGCAAGCCTTGCAACCACCTATTGGCTAGAAAAATTACTTGGAAGAAAAGCAGGCCCATCGACAGGCACTAACTTGTACGGTGTATTGCAACTCGCCAGTGAAATGAAACAACGCGGTGAGAAAGGGTCAATTGTGACACTGTTGTGCGATAGCGGTGAACGCTATTTAGACACGTACTATAACCCAGAGTGGGTTGCCAGCAACATCAGTGATTTACAACCTTATTTAGATAAACTGAACCTGTTCGAGCAAACCGGTCATATAATCAATTAACTATTCTCAAATTCAAAAGCCTTTTAGCAAAACGCCCTCTGTGATGAGGGCGTTCTCGTTTATTTATTCTGTTTAGCTTCAAAAGCCGCAAGTTGCTCTGGAGTAGCTGGCGGCTGATGATTCTGCTTCCACTCATCATAAGTCATGCCATATACGCGCTCGCGGGCGTCATCTATATCCAGTTCAATCCCTTGGTTATCCGCTTCTGCTTTATACCATTTACTAAAGCAATTACGACAAAAACCCGCAAGAATCATTAAATTTATATTTTGCACATCTTTATTATCATCTAAATGTGCTAGCAGGCGACGAAAAACCGCAGCATCTAGCTTATCTTGCTCTGCTTGTTCAAGGTTTTTATATTTAAATTCAGCCACTTTATTTCCTTTTTATTTTTATTGAAGACAGACATGAGTATGTCTTAACTATCAACCCTTGCCAACGTCTTACAAGATTGTGGGAGATAAGAAAGATAAAACGCCCAAGAAGACTTGAGCGTTTAATATGATCATCAGATTAATATATAACCTTAAATAACAGCGGTTAGCCTTGAATACCGACAATTAACCATGGCGCATTAGGCTGAGTGAGATCTCGTTCTAAATGCCACACATCTTCAATATCTTCTTCAATACCTTCTACAGCATCACGGTAACGACCGCTAAACTGCAAGCTCAGTTGCGCTTTATTAGCATCGTAGTCCGCACGGACGATTTCAGCATCAACGTACATCACATCGGTATGTTGTTCACCATCTAGCTTAGCACGCTCTTGCTTTAGGTCTTCAAACAAGCTTGGAGACACATACTCTTCAACCGTTTCAAGTTGGTTGTGGTTCCACGCACCTTGTAAAATACGGTAGTGCTCACGTGCACCATTTACAAAGGAGACTTTATCAAAACCAGCAGGATAGTTATGCGGGATATCGCTGTGTGCATTGGCACCAAATCCACCCGTTGCTTGTGGTTGCTGTTCGAAGTTGTGAACGTTAGGTTGTTCAAATTGATGTTGATTGCTGTTCGCACCACCAAAAGCTGGCTGTTGTCGATTCATACTGCCTTGCTTGGCTCCAAGCATGCCGCGCATAAGCTTGAATAAGACAAACGCGATAAGGCCCATGATAAGAATATCCATAAACTGGATACCTTCAAACGCACCACCAAAGAAGGCAGCAAGAAGGCCGCCCGCTAACAAACCGCCAAGTAAGCCGCCCATTAGACCTTTTTTGGTCGAGCCAGCTTTACCTGTTTGATCTTGTTTAATTGTGTCATTTTTTGGTGTTTGTTGTTTTGGCGCTGGTGCCGTTTTAAAACTTTTACCAAATGACTTACCGCCACCAAATTTCTTTGCTTCGGCTATTGGAGTGACCGCAACAGCGACCATCAGTAGCACAACAAGGGAAAAAAGACGTTTCATGTTTTTCCTTAGGGTTATTTTTATTGAGGCGCGACCATCATAACCACTTCGGATATACAAGAAAACCTCTGTTTTAAGTGGACATGTATCAGAATATTGCAAATAAAGTGTGTATCAGTTGACGCTTATACACCACCTATCTAGAATATCGAACATTGTTCATTATTAAAACATAACCATGGCAAGACGAAACGATCACACCCGAGAAGAGCTGATTAAATTGACACTCAAGGTAGTAAAACGCTTTCTTGAGGATCACACCTATCATGAGTTAAGTTTACGCAAAATCGCTACCATGATTGGCTATGTACCAAGTACGTTAGTCAATGTGTTTGGTAACTACAATTTGCTGCTTTTGCATGCCGTAGCACAAACGCTTGATGAATTATCAGCGCAAGCTAAAAAAGCCGTCAATCAATGTGATGACCCAAGACAAGCGCTCTATCTGTTAGCCTACTGCTATCATGACTTTGCTTTGCAGCATCCTAATCGTTGGCAGCTTATTTTCGAACACAATATGAATGGCGAAGCCCTACCTGACTGGCAAGCTGAGCGCATAGATACCATGACAACCATGCTTGAAGGTTTGTTACAAATAATCGCACCACAGCGCACCAAACAAGAAATTTTGCAAGCAAGTCGCGTATTATGGTCTGGCGTGCATGGTATTACCTTATTAAGTGTAGATGACAAGTTTTTCGCAGCCGAACCGATTGATGGTAAGGAGCTGATCGAAAACTTACTCTCCAATTATCTCACTAACTGGTAAAAATAAGGAATGGCAATGCCTCAGCATCAATCCTCGCTGCTTACTCAACGACGTTTTCTACCTTACTTTATCACCCAGTTTTTTGGGGCTTTTAACGATAATATTTTCAAAAATGTACTGCTGCTTTTCGTCGCTTTTGCCGGTGCAAATGTTTTACCTATATCAAGCAACCTTTTTATAAACCTCGCTGCTGGGTTATTCATTCTGCCTTTCTTCCTCTTTTCTGCCTCTGCGGGTGTGCTTGCAGACAAGTACGAGAAATCCGCCTTTATTCGTAAAGTCAAACTGGCCGAAATTGGCATTATGTGCCTTGGAGCAATAGGCTTTATTACTGAAAGTTACGCTATTTTACTGTTATTACTCTTTTTAATGGGCACGCAATCGGCATTTTTTGGCCCAGTCAAATACGCGTTACTCCCTCAACAACTTAAATCTGAAGAGCTGGTTCCTGGCAATGCGTTGGTAGAAACAGGAACTTTTCTGGCGATTTTATTAGGTACGTTAGGTGCTGGGTTGATTGCGTCAGCAGAGAATGCAAAATACGTTGCCGCTGCGGCGGTTGTCGTGTTTGCTATTGTGGGTTACTTAGCCAGTCGCCATATCCCTAATGCTCCCGCTTGCGCACCTGATTTGAAGTTTCGTTGGCATCCAATCAAACAAACCAAGCAAACCATTGCCATAGCAAAAAGTGATCGCATAATTTTTCAATCGATAATGGCCATCAGCTGGTTTTGGTTTTTGGGCGCTGCCTATTTAACTCAATTTCCTAATTTCACTCACCATTATTTAAATGGTAACGAAAGCGCCGTCTCCTTTTTGCTGGCGCTCTTTTCGATTGGAATTGCCACCGGTTCAATGGCATGCGATAGGCTCTCTAACCATCGCATCGAAGTCGGTATCATTCCTATCGGTAGCTTTGGTATTACTATTTTTGGTTATTTGATGGCACAAGCGGTTCCTAATAACTTGCCGATATTTAACGACTTTCATAGCTTTTTAAGCTACCAACCACTGTGGCCATTATTCTTCTATTTGCTGATGATTGGTGTCTCTGGTGGTATCTTTATTGTGCCTTTATACGCCTTAATGCAGCAACAAGCTAAAGTGACACAGCGAGCACAAGTGATTGCCGCACTCAATATTTATAATTCACTATTTATGGTCAGTAGTGCCATTTTAGGTATTGTTTGTTTAACTATACTGGAATTCTCCATCCTTCAATTATTTGTTATTTTAGCGTTACTCAATCTATTCGTTACACTCTATTTGTGCTTACAGGTGCCCATTTTTTTAGTTCGTTTTTTGGTGTGGATTTTGACTCACACTATGTACCGAGTGAACCATAAAAACCTGCATCATCTCCCCGAAAAAGGCGGAGCATTGATCGTATGTAACCATGTCAGCTATATGGATGCATTACTACTCAGCGCCGTATGCCCACGATTAATCCGATTTGTGATGGAGGAAGATTATGCAAACTTGCCGCCTTTACGCCGATTCCTAAAGCGTGCTGGCGTTATTCCTATTTCGGCAAGTAACAGAAGCTCTATTCGTCGCGCTTTTAGTGAGGTAGAACAAGCATTAGCCGAAGGCCATATCGTGTGTATTTTCCCTGAAGGGCAGTTAACGGCCAATGGAGAAATCAATGACTTCATGCGCGGAATGGATATCATCTTGAAACGCAGCCCCGTCCCTGTCCTACCGATGGCTTTAAAAGGGCTATGGGGCAGCTATTTTAGCCGAGCAAAAGGACAAGCGTGTTGCGGTTTACCAACTCGATTCTGGTCTCGTCTCGAAATAGAAGCCGGAGAACCAGTTGCTCCATTACAAGCCACAACGCAAGTGATGCAAGAAAAAGTTATTCAACTACGTGGGAACTGGCGTTAACACGCTTACAAATTGCGCTTTGTCTTTGCGTAATACTCTACTCTCATTGCCATCATTTTGAACTGGCGTTCAATAAAACTGAACGCCAGTTCAAAACATCGAAACTACAACCGCGTGTGTATCCTATACAATGACACTCTTCTTATCTTTCGATTAATACGATGAACATCTCTTTTAAGCACATTGCATTTTTACTGGCCACTATTGCTTGTTTAACACCTTACATCACCTCTCCTACCGCTTTGGTAATTGGCTTTTTTATTGTGAGTGTAGGTTTAGTGCCAGGCAATCTACCGATTGCCAAAATGACTAAGAAATTGCTCGCCTATTCAATCGTCGGCTTGGGGTTTGGTATACCTTTGCAAGAAGCGTTAACGGTAACCAGCAATGGGATAGGACTTATTATGGCTTCGATTACAGCCACGTTATGTGTAGGCTGGGTATTAACTAAACGGCTAGGATTGGCACGAAAAACTGGCTATCTTATTGCTTCAGGCACCGCAATTTGTGGTGGTAGCGCCATTGCTGCGGTCGCCCCAGCCATCAATGCTGACGATGATGAAATCGGTTTAGCGCTGGCCACCGTTTTTGTCTTAAACTCGGTTGCTCTGTTTATATTTCCACTCATTGGCCATGCTTTGCAGCTCGATCAACACACTTTTGGTACTTGGGCTGCCATCGCTATCCATGACACCTCTTCTGTTGTAGGGGCAGCTTCTGCTTATGGCGAAGAAGCACTTAAAACCGCGACAACACTAAAACTCGCGCGAGCCTTGTGGATAGTACCTGTTGCTTTAATCAGTGCTATGATTTTTCGCAGCCAATCCAAGAAAGTCACTATCCCTTACTTCATTGTCTTTTATTGCATCGCAATTTTAGTCAGTGATTTTTTTCCGCAGTTTGATGCGATATATAACGCAATATTTACTGTGGCGAAAAAAGCACTCGTCGTTTGTCTATTTTTGATTGGTTGTGGTATTTCAGTAGAAAAACTTAAAGCATCAGGACCGAAACCCCTGATTCTTGGCATCACCCTATGGTTTGCTATTTCAGTTTCATCATTGGCGTGGTTAATGTTCGCTTAATACCGAAATGGGAAAATAGAACAACGATGTATCAGGTGATATTGAGAAAGGAAAAGCCTAAAAATCTTCAGTTTTGAAAGTTTTTTGCTGAGACTTATCGATTCGATATCTAAACAGCCACACGACAATAGCAACAAAAGCAAATAACTCAGCAACTGAGCGAATCACGCCCTCACTGCTTATCGATATTCCAACAAGTAGCGCGATGATGATGATAAATACGCCTTTCATTATTTCTCGCTATTCCAAACTCAGCTTTTTAATAGCTTCATTATGAGGTTGAGTTATAAGCTTGAGAAATTCAGTTTTGGACTATCTAATAACTAAGGCATGTTGTACTCGTGGGGTGAGTGCGAGTTAATCCGCGATTCGGTACTGGGATTGGTGGTTGGACAACCACGCTTTAAGGGCACTACGAGAGACTTTGATGCCTGAGTCTGTCAATGCTTCTGGCATCAAAAAATAAGCCACTGGCCATTTAAACTTATCTAATTTACCCGTCAACCACAGCTCTATTTCTTGCTGATTAAGTGGTAAATTCCCACGTACCACGGCAATCGCTCGGCAGCCGAATTCAGCATCTTTAACCGCTACCACCATCGCTTGTTCAATATCAGGATGGCGATTGAGCACCGCTTCAATTTCTTCACAGTGAATATTCTCTCCGCCGGAAATAAATTGGTTATCGGCTCGTCCGATAATACGCAGTTCGTCACCTGACCATTCGCCGAGATCTTTACTGTCAAACCACCCCATAGCATCGACAAAAGGAATAACAATCCCCTGACGATAGTAACCACTGGCCAGAGTCTCGCCACTAATCCATATACGCTTTTGCTCTACTTTCAACTGGCGATTCGGTAATAAATAACCCGCACTATTTTGAGTATCTACCCGCTTGGCGGTGACTGTCGACGCAGCTTCGGTCATGCCATAACCTAACCAAGTTTCAATACCAAGTTGTGCCGCTTGTTGGCTAAGACTATGTGGAATATGACTACCACCGAGCAAAACATGAGTTAAAGTAAGTGTCTGCCCGCTTTCAAGCAGACGTTTTAATTGCGTAGCCACCAAAGAAGCATGAGTGACTTGCTGGATATCTTGACTCAGTTCTCCACACCCAACTTTTAAACACGCCCCAGCACTAAGCCAGCGGTAGATAATCGCCAAGCCAGAAACATGATACATCGGTAAACTCAATAGCCATGTATCCTGCTCTGTATAGGGAAAGTGCGCCAATAGCCCAGTTGCAGAAGCAAAATGCTGTGCAGAAGTATGGACGACTGCTTTGGGCTCACCCGTTGAACCGGAAGTAAACACGATCGAGCTCAATTGCTTTGCGTCAAAACCTTCTGTAATGGGAGTGCTACTCGCTAGCATCTGGCTATCATCAAGCTTAACGACCACTGTTTTTGGTGTTAATGCAGCGATTTCAGCAATGCTCAACGTCGCACCACACCCGAGCCACAACCACGCGGTTTGGTCGGGCTTATATAAGGTCTTCAGCTTTTTTTGAAGCAGTTCGTAAGGCTGCGGCATGGTTATCGCGCAGATCACGCCAAGTTTAAGGCTCGCCAAATACAAAAACAGCAATTCAGGGCTATTTTTACCCACCAACGTTAATACGTCATTGGCTTTTAACCCTTGCTGCCTAAGCGCATCAGCATAGCCATCCACTAACTGTGTTAACGCTGACCACGTGTAATCACCTGACGGGGTAATTAAAGCCTGTGAATTGGCCGTCTGTTGCACTTTCTGCTCCCAAGGGAGAGAAGAGAATGTGTGTCGAGCTTGTTGCATTATGACTGCCAAACAACGCATTGGTCAGTCAAAGACTGCAGTGGTAAATCGCACTCCGGCCAACTAACTTCTAATTGGGCTTTAAATAAACCAATGGTGTCTAGCCCTGGCACTTCGTCGGGCAATTGCCACTGTGCCAAACGGGCTAATTGGCACAGTCCCAAACTGGATTCAATGCTCGAACTTATCACCGCCTGAATGCCCATCGCTTTGGCTTTTTCAATCAATGCTACGCAACGCGCAACAGAACCAATCAATGTCGGCTTAATCACAATGGCTTTTGCACCCGTTAAATCTTCTAAACAAAAATCATCTCGACGCACGGCATGTTGTAGTGTTTCGTCCCAGGCAATGGCGATACCACTGTTAATCGCAAAAGCGAGACTGTAACTTGGCGACTGACATGGCTCTTCTAAAAAAGCAATGCGTTGACGTACCGAAGGAGAAACATACTTGGCAAAATGCTCTGCTTTGGCTGGCGTCCAAGCGCGATTCGCATCCAGACGAAGTTGTAAATCAGGCATCGATTCTAAAAAGAGGTTCACTAGCATTCCATCACGGATCGCCTCGTAAAGACCCACTTTTACTTTCGCCACTTTTTTACCCGGCATGGCATTTAACAATGGGATCAACTCATCAGGGTCGCCAGTACACAGTGGTGCAGCGTGATAGTTACCCATTGGTGGCAATTCACCGTTCAGCTCAAGCTCTGCCATCGATAGACCAAAAGCAACCGAAGGGAAAAGATCATCATAGGCAATTTGCTCACCACCAACCCAAAGCTCAAGTTGTTGCACAGCTTGCTGTTGTGCCTCTTCGGCTGACTCCACACTAAAACTGACCAGCGGTGCAACTTCACCTAAGCCTTTATTTTCGCCTTCGCACAACTCAATTATGAAGCCTTCGCGCTCCACCAGCTTTTGATCACGAAGAATTACGCCGCTATCCATCGGTAGACAGTAACGATATAGTTTGGCACTGCGCATAAATTTCATCTCTTTCTTAATGACGTTCTCTAGAGAGTAATAAACCTTCTCTAGCTATAAAGTTGTTTGGGTATATCAATGTACCGTGAATAAAAACAGCCATCAAAGGCGATAAGAGATGCTTAGTACTACCAATAAGCACCTCCAATATAACCATGAAACGACTGATGATATTCAATTAAGGGTTGCGAGGAAATTTATTAAACTCTGGGCGTCTTTTTTCATTAAACGCATTACGACCTTCTTGGCCTTCTTCTGTCATATAGAACATCATGGTTGCGTTACCCGCCAGTTCTTGTAGGCCGGCTTGACCATCACAGTCAGCATTTAATGCTGCTTTCAGACAGCGCAACGCCATAGGGCTGTGCTGAAGAACTTCACGACACCAGCGTACCGTTTCTTTTTCTAGCTCATCAACCGCAACGACGGTATTGACTAAACCCATATCCAACGCTTCTTTCGCGTCATAAAAACGGCATAAGAACCAAATTTCACGCGCTTTTTTCTGACCAACTATACGAGCCATGTAAGAAGCCCCCCAACCGCCATCAAATGACCCCACTTTTGGGCCAGTTTGACCAAACTGTGCGTTTTCAGCCGCGATAGTTAAGTCACACATCATGTGCAGTACATGACCACCACCTACTGCCCACCCAGCAACAGAAGCAATGACAGGTTTTGGACAAGTGCGAATTTGGCGTTGGAAATCAAGTACATTAAGGTGGTGCGTGCCTGAATCGTCACGGTAGCCGCCGTAATCACCACGAATTTTTTGATCGCCCCCAGAGCAGAAAGCATCTTCGCCTAAACCAGTAAGAATGATCACGCCAACTTGTTCATCATAGCGTGCATCCGCCAGCGCATTGATCATCTCTTTTACGGTTTGAGGGCGAAATGCATTGCGCACTTGTGGACGAGCGATGGTGATTTTTGCAATGCCATCTGGGGATTTGTGATAGTGAATATCTTCATATGCTGCGCCGCAGTCATTCCACACAACGGGCGCGTATAATTCTTCTTCAGTAATACCAACAGTTTTAGCCATGATGATTTTCCATTGTTGTTCTAAATTCGATGCTTATTTAGCATCGATGTATAAACTCTCGAATAATTTCAGCAAAAGCTTGTGGCTGCTCTTGGTGAACATTATGTCCAGCGTCTGGCACAGGGTAATACCGCAAGCCACTTTGCTTTGCCAATTGGGTAAACTTGATGTCGTTCTCGCCACAGACATAACACATTGGTGTCTGTGACAACTTTAACTTATCAAGCAAATAAGGCTGTTTGGCAAGTGAGGTAGAAACTAGCGTCTGAGCAACCGCAGCGCCAAGGTTAGCACTACGTTTTGTGATTAAGGTTTGTCTTTGCTCATGATTTAATGAAGAAAATACCGCTTGCTGATACCAATCGCTCAACACTTGTTCAATTAGCTCACTTTTGAATCGTTCTGACCAAGCTGTGTCACTGGCAAGTCGCTCACTTCTGAGTGCGTCATTCTGTAAACCAAAATTACCGCCTTCGATCACGACACCTTGAATATTAAATGTATTGAAACATTGCATCGCAACACCATACATCACCATTCGTCCGCCTAAAGAATAGCCGATCAGAATAATAGGAGTATTCGGTGCTATGTGCCGATTAATGATATTAGAAATGTGATTACAATCAGCTTCAAAGCCACCGCTTGGGGTTGATTGGCTTATACCATGCCCAGGTAGGTCAATCGTCACACAACGATAGTCTGTGAGGTAATGAATACTCTCTAGCCAATCATCACCACACCCCAATAAACCATGAACAAACACCAAAACGGGTTCGTTGTTGATCGCTATTGGCTGTTGACATCGACTAGCTGGCATCAATTTGCTGAGTAAATTGTCTAAGTTGAGTTGAAGCTTGCTCTGGAGGTGTGATCACTTCAACGATTAATGTTCCTTGTCCCTGCTGTAAGTGCTCACTCACGGCAGATTGATACGCGGATAATGTTTGAGGACGAACATAAGACAAACCAAATTGCTTGGCCGCAAACTCAAACTGATAACCATGAGGCATTTGATAAAGCGCTGACTTTTGGGCTTCAGGTACTGGCAATAAATCAAAAATCGCCCCGCCATCATTATTGGTGACCACAATCACTAATGGCGCACAAGTATGAGTTACTAGTGCAAGAGAGTTGAGATCATATAACAAGGCGGTATCACCGATAAGCATAAGCATCGGTTGTTGGTTAATACGTTGCACACCAGCCATGGTTGCAACTAAGCCATCAATGCCAGAAGCACCTCGGTTGGAATAGACATGGCGATTGTCGAGCGTAGCAAACATATCAACTAGGCGCACAATTAGGCTGTTACCAAGAAAAAGATCAGCATTTTGGCTACGCTCAGCAAGATCCAACGCAACCGCAATTTCACTTAATGACTCATCACCACACAAATGCAGTTGTGCCAGTTGCTCAAGCTCGCTAGCTTTGCTTTTTAATTGGTCAGCCCAACCTGCTTGAGTCGCACCTAATGCCGTCCACTTGCTAATATGTGTTTCAACCCACTGTTCAATATCAGCAACAAAATGCCATTGAGGTAAGTGGGAAGGGTTATTACGCTCAGCTTGAGATGAAACATATATATACTGCGCTGCGCGCTGCGTAACCTGTTCACTTAACCATTGGTTAAGCCTTTTCGACACTAAACGAGCCCCAAATTGAACAATCACTTCACATTCGCTGAGCTGCTCTTTCGCTATGCTATTTTGCAGCCATAAATCAAAATGTGTCCAGTCGCTGTTCACCCCAGATTGTGGATCACACAATACTGGCCAACCGAGTTTATTTGCAAACTGCTTGGCTTTCTTTGCGTTTGCAAGGTTCAATGAACCAATAATGACTAAACCTTTTTTATTAAATAGCTCACCACAATCCATGCTTTCAGTACACCATTGCCCAAAGCTTGAACTGTATGGCTGAGAGCTTAACTGCCATGAATCGATAGATGCTAGATAGCCAGCAAACTGGGTTTTATCCCCTTGCGAATATAAAGGTTCGGGAAATGGGCAGTTAATGTGTACCGTTCCACCTTGTCGAGCTTGGTTTGCCATCATTTCATCAAGGCTAGTGAGCAGCCAAGTTAATGGTACTGCGGTATTTGGGCTCGGTAAGTTAAGGGTTTGAGTCACATGTGAAGAATAGATGTCAACTTGATTGATGGCTTGATTGGCACCACACCCTACTAACTCAAGTGGGCGATCTGCGCTTAAAACCACCAATTTTTCGCCGGTGAGTTTAGATTCAGCAATCGCTGGCAACAGATTAGCCACCGCGGTGCCAGAAGTCACGATTACCGCGACTGGCTTTTGACTTGCCTTGGCTAATCCCAAAGCTAAAAAGCCTAAACCACGTTCGTCAAAATGCGTATGCAGTGTGAGTTTTTGATTGGCATCCGCTTCAAGGGTCAAAGGAGTCGAGCGCGAACCCGGAGCAATACAAACCTCTTCAACATCCAAGCGTGTCAGCTCTTCAAGAAGGGTCTGGCTCCAAATTCGATTCAATACCGCTTGATCTTGTTTCATGATGCAACTCCTAGTGGCAAGTGGTCACTGATCAAACTCAACAATGTTGACATCTTTTTATCTAGTTCTTGCCATTCATATTCCGCCACTGAACCGGGGACAATCCCAGCCCCAGCAAATAGCTGCACTTGTTTATCCACTAATAATGCACTGCGAATGGCCACACAAAACTCCGCTTTTTGATGGCTGATATAGCCTACCGAACCAGCATACCACCCACGAGCAAAAGGTTCATGGGCGAGAATGAAATCCATCGCCTCTTTGCGCGGTAAACCTGCAACCGCAGCCGTAGGTTGCAATGCACTGAGCAGTTGCACACCGTTAATGCCTTTTTTAAGCTGAGCATGGATACTACGTTTTAAATGCTGCACTTTACGTAACCGCACTAAGCGCGCTTCCTGTTCTACCTCAACACATTCAGAATGTGGCGTTAAACGCTCAACAATATCATCCACCACATATTGGTTCTCATTGAGATTTTTACTATCTTGAGAGAGCCAATTTGCCAATTCCATATCTTGGCTCGCATTCATGCCACGACCAATGGTTCCAGCCAGAGCTTCCGTATAAAGCTCATTTCCTTGACGCGCATACAAACGCTCAGGGGTTGAGCCCATAAAGCTGTGTTTTTGGTCCAGTGCTAACAAAAAATGAAAACTGTGATGATTTTGCGTAGAGCTAGCTTTCAGCAGTTGCGCTGCATTGAGTGGCGAATCTAAATTCAGTGTTGTTTTTCTCGCTAGCACCACTTTCTTAAACGCATTTGCCTCAATCCCATCAAGTACCTGATCGATAAGCTGCTGCCATTGACTCTCATTTGGCTCATGCTTTATGCATTCTATATGTGAAGAGATTGAACGTAATGGGCTTACATCCATTTGCAGTTTACTCAGCGCCGCTAAAGTACGGTGGCGTTCTGCGGTCACGTTAACAGCAATTGACCATTGTTCATCAAACCGAATCAATTCAATTTGTGGCAAAAAAAAGAATGACGACATGCAACGCTTGTTTTTGTCGGTATTACCATCAAACGAGCGCCCCCCCCAGACACGTTGCTCAGCACCTAAAATAGTATAAGCAGGTTCTGGTTCAGAGAACGTATACAACTGACCTAACGCAACCACTTCTTCACGCGTGTCACGTGATTGCCAGTAAAACTTAGGGAAAATTGGTTGGGCTTCAAGCCAATCAATAGACGCGAAAAGTGGAGCTTCTGGCAAATTTTGTACAAAACGAACGTCATCATCCTTCGCGTCGTTTATTTGCTCTATCAACAGAGCAATGGCTTGATGAAAATGCGACAAATCGACCTCGTAAATATTGAGAGACGGGCTTTACTGATGGCTACTCTATTTAGACAGGCAGCGTAAATCAAGGTTGCCTCCCATCTTTTGTAAATTCCTGTGATAAAGGGCTAGCCTATCACTTCCGAAAAAGCACCCTATTGTAGATTTTTATTCTATCAAAAATCAATTTGGTGTATTTTAATAAAGAAATCATTTAATTTTCAGGAATCACACAATGCAAAATATCGAGATGTCGTCAAAACTCGATAATGTCTGCTACGACATTAGGGGCCCTGTACTCAAACATGCTAAGCGCATGGAAGAAGAGGGGCATAAAATACTGAAGCTAAATATCGGTAACCCCGCCCCATTTGGCTTTGACGCCCCAGACGAAATCCTTGTTGATGTGATCCGTAACCTCCCAACATCTCAAGGTTATTGTGACTCGAAAGGTATCTATTCGGCACGTAAAGCCGTAGTGCAACATTACCAGAAAAAAGGCTTACGCAGCTTAGATGTCGAAGACGTTTATATTGGTAATGGCGCCTCTGAACTTATCGTGATGGCGATGCAAGCCTTACTTAATAATGGCGATGAAATGCTGGTTCCAGCACCTGATTACCCACTATGGACAGCTTCTGTCGCACTTTCTGGTGGTAAAGCCGTACATTACCTATGTGATGAAGAAGCCGATTGGTATCCCGACCTAGACGATATCAAAAATAAAATTACGCCTAAAACACGTGGCATTGTGTTGATCAACCCGAACAACCCAACTGGTGCAGTTTATAGCCGCGACTTTTTACTAGAAATTATCGAAATTGCTCGTAAACATAAGTTGATCATCTTCGCCGACGAAATCTACGATAAAATTCTCTATGACGGTGCGACTCACACGCCAATTTCAACACTGGCTGATGATGTCTTAATGCTAACGTTTAATGGTCTATCGAAAGCTTATCGAGTATGTGGTTTCCGCGGTGGATGGATGTTTATCACCGGACCAAAGCATATCGCTCAAGGCTATGTAGCTGGCTTGGAAATGCTCGCATCAATGCGCTTGTGCGCCAACGTGCCAATGCAACATGCCATCCAAACGGCACTAGGTGGCTATCAAAGTATCAATGAGTTGATTCTGCCGGGCGGACGCTTGCTCGAACAGCGCGATCGCGCTTGGGAATTGATCAACCAAATCCCTGGTGTTTCTTGTGTGAAACCGAAAGGAGCAATGTACCTGTTCCCGAAAATCGACACCAAGATGTACAACATTAAAGATGACCAAAAAATGGTCCTAGATTTTCTGAAACAAGAAAAAGTGCTGCTTGTACAAGGTACGGGCTTTAACTGGCCAAAACCGGATCACTTCCGTATTGTAACATTGCCTCACATTGAAGATTTGGAAATTGCTATTGGTCGGTTTGAACGTTTCTTATCAACCTACAGCCAGTAGAATTTTAACATAAAGTTCCATATGCTAAACGGACGCATTTTCCTAAACTGAAAGAGCGTCCGTTTTCTTTTTCACTCAAAGCAAGGATGTTTATTGCAATGAAAGAGAGCCATTTTTTTGCCCATCTCGCTCGAATGCAGTTAATTCAACGTTGGCCTTTAATGCGTTCGGTTTCCAGTGAAAACATTTCAGAACATAGCCTACAAGTTGCTTTTGTCGCACACGCATTAGCGGTGATCAAAAACAAAAAATTCGGTGGGAAGGTTAATCCTGACCGAATTGCAATTTTGGGGATGTATCATGATACCAGCGAAGTATTAACTGGCGATTAGTTCGTTTTTCTAATATAAGTAAACAAGTGATTTAGTTCGTTAATACACAGAAGTTAACATTAGACTATTGCAAGGATATTCAATTGAAAAAATCACAAAGTACATTCATGGCATGGGTGACACGTATGCCATTAATAAAACGCTGGGCATTAATGCACTGCTTTCAAGAAGAAAATGTTTCAGAACATTCTCATCAAGTTGCAGTAATAGCTCACTTGTTAACTGTCATTAAAAACAAACGATATGGAGGTAACTTAAATCCAGAAAAAGCTGCAGTTACTGCTATTTATCATGAAATATCAGAAACAAAACTTCAGGATATAAATTCAAAAACCAAATACCACAGCCCAGAATTTACAGCAGCATTTAAAAAGCTTGAAGATATCGCAGAAAAAGAATGTTTAGAAACATTACCAGAGGATTTACGTGATGAATTTTCAAATTTGCTTGTTCAAAAAAATGTAGACACTGAATATAAAGCGATTGTAAAAGCAGCAGATATACTATCAGCTTATATAAAGACCCTAAACGAACTTCGATTTAATAATGATGAATTTTTACATGTCAAAAAAGGACTTGACCCAAAGATTAAAAGACTTATTACTGAAATGCCTGAAGTAAAAGATTTTATGGATGTATTTTGTGATAGTTGCACTACTACATTTGACAAAATATCAGGATAAATAATACCTCTTGATACCTATACAGGGCGAGCGCATGAGTGCCTAGCTTTTCACCACTTGACTAAAACCAGCACTTAATATTGCCTCTAGCATCGATGTATTCATCATGCAGCGCTTTTGCTTACCAACAATGCTTAGCTTGGTTGACTCTTCTCGGAGCATGTTCAAACTCATATGACGTAAGCATGATAGGTTCTCTGCACCGCGGTCTTTATATATCTGGAACGCATCTTCATTCATGGTTACATCAAGCACACAGTGCATTGATTCTATGCCCCAATGTTCTCTGACTGCCATCGCTGCTTGCTCTGCACTGAGCTTTTTTGAACTGATGTAATAACGGTACTCTAGAGCGACAGATTTGCCTTTCTCAACGCGAAAGTTTTCAACCATAACTATGCTCTTCAAGCCTTTCCAGCGAGAGAAGTCACCTTCAAGTTTCGTACTATCAAAAACATAGCATTGGCGAGATTCTATACGCCCATGACCTTTCTCAAGAGAAAGGTCATCAGCTACATTGGCTCGCTAAGAAGAGAACGCCTTTTCTATTGCTTGTCGGAGTTTTCCTTGGTTGCTCTTTACAGCAAGCAAGTAGTCCCCTCCTTGCTCTACAATGGTTTTGGCAATTTTAGTTTGACAGGCCATTGTAATGGTACGGTTAAACGATATCAGTAAATCAGATGAGTTGCGTTCACTTATCGTACACCATAGGTACCTGTTTCGAGTTAGAACTAAAGCACAGCGTTTAAAGTCTGTGCTTTCGATAAGTCCGTTATATCAATGCTCTTTAGTTAGTGTAGAAAGCGCGCTTCAATGCCATTTCAAGGCCGCGAACTTCCGCCAAGCCTTTCAGGCGACCGATGGCTGAGTAGCCTGGGTTGGTATTCTTCTTCAAATCATCCAGCATTTGGTGACCATGGTCCGGACGCATAGGAATTAAACGGTGATCGCCCACTTCTGCGCGGCGTTGTTCTTCATCCAAAATCGCCATCACCACATTGTACATATCCACATCGCCATCAAGGTGCGCAGCTTCGTGGAATGTCATCGGGTTGCTTTCTTCACGCTTGGTAGAACGCAAGTGGGTGAAGTAAATACGATCGCCATGCTTTTTGATCATATTTACGAGGTCGTTGTCACCACGAACACCGTAGGAACCAGTACACATGGTCAAACCGTTCATTTTGCTTGGCACTTTTTCGGTCAACCAATCAATATCTTCGATGGTTGAAACAATACGTGGCAAGCCAAGAATTGGACGCGGTGGATCGTCTGGGTGCACAGCAAGCTTCAAACCGCACGCTTCACAAACTGGCATCAACTCCGCTAAGAAGTAAGCCATGTTCTCACGTAGTTTATCTTTGCTAATGTCCGCGTAGCGATCCAACTGCGCTTGGAATTCTTCTAACGTGTAGCCTTCTTCAGCACCCGGCAGACCAGCAATGATGTTACTTGTCAGTTGTTGGATTTGCTCCGCCGTCATGTTGTTGAAGTATTCAAGCGCCTGAGCTTGTTCTGATTCGGTGTAATCCGCTGCGGCGCCTGGGCGTTTAAGAATGTAAAGCTCAAATGCCGCAAAAGCAATTTGGTCAAAACGCAAAGCTTTAGAGCCATCTGGCATTTCAAATTCTAGGTCGGTACGCGTCCAGTCGAGTACTGGCATGAAGTTGTAGCAGACCGTATCTACACCGCACTCTGCAAGATTACGCAGCGTCTGTTTGTAGTTGTCAATCCATTGCTGGAAGTTACCAGTCTGAGTTTTGATTTCTTCATGAACTGGAACACTTTCAACCACCGACCACGTTAAGCCTTTCTCTTCGATGGTGACTTTACGTTTTAAAATTTCTTCTTTCGACCACACTTCACCATTTGGAATGTGGTGCAAAGCATTCACAATGCCTGTTGCGCCAGCTTGACGAATATCGTCTAGCGACACAGGGTCATTCGGACCGTACCAACGCCAAGTTTGTTCCATATTCATTACCTTTCTTTAGGTAATACTAGTGCGTAGTAAATACAAAATTCACTAGTATTATTTTCTCTTAATATTTTAAATTAATTATCTAAATAAGAAGCCATCAAATTGTGGATCGTCTACATCAGATAATTCAAATAACGTTTGTTTGACATTTTCGAGATGTTGCCACATTGCTTTTCGAGCCTCTTCAGGATTTCTTCGATGCAATGCTTTCAGTATTTTTTCATGATCTTCCAACCACGCAGAACGATAATTTATATCAGTAATACGTGAATGTAATTGACGCCACATCGGACTTTTATCTCGACGAGCCCATAATTCACATACAATATCACTCAATACACTATTCTGGGAGGCTTCTGAAATGGTCAAATGAAACATTTCATCACCATCATAGTCACCATTCCCTGTCTCCAGTTTTTTTCGTTCAGTATCTAATGCTTCTCGCAACCTTAAAATATCTGCTTTAGTTATATTTTGTGCAGCAAAACTCGCTATCTGGCTTTCTAGTACCTGCCTTGCTTGAAGTAATTCGAATGGACCGATATCTGAGTTTTCACGCGTGTCTGCAGGTCGAGAAGGTATATCATAGTTTGGCATATTAATGACATACACACCTGATCCCTTACGCACCTCCACTAACTGCTGAAGTTCAAGCATAATAATGGCTTCACGAACAACCGACCGACTGACGTGCAGTTCTTCTGCTAGATCTCGTTCTGGTGGTAGTCGGTCTCCAATCTTAAACTCAGAATTAACAATACGTTCTTGTAATACAAGCCCTATTTCTTGGTAAAGCCTTTTTGGTGTTTTAATAGCGATATTCATAGTTAATGCTTAATCTTAATCTCTTAAAAACGATAATAGCATTGCCATACGATTGGTCAACCAATTAATCAACCCGTTTAGCTTGTATTACAAAGAAAACCTCTTATCAGTTAGTCAGCAACAAATAAAATCAATTTGAGCGTACTGATATCAATCAACATCTGCATATCGATTCCCTTAATGAGAGCACACTTTGTGCTCTCATTAAGCATGGCTATTTATTTGCTAACGCATCGATACCACGTACATAATCTGCAATGGCAGGATTATTCAATGCGGCATCATGCATTGGTTTTACTGCGTCAATAAATGATTGCTTATCAACAGAAACCACTTTAACCCCCATCGAACCCTGAGCTTCTTCTAATGCCTTTTCCGTCATTTTGCTCCACAAATCTTTGTGATACAACATCGACTCTTTCGCCGCCTTTTTAAGGGCAACCTGTTGATCTTCTGGTAACTTATCCCAAGCTTTAGAACTAATCACCAACACATCAGGGATCATCGTGTGTTCATCTAAGCTATATACTTTTGCAACTTCACCGTGACGGTTATTGGTTAACGCAGTGGGATTGTTTTCCGCGCCATCTACAACACCTTGTTGAAGTGCAGTATACAACTCACCATATGCTAAAGGCGTTGGTGAGCCTCCCATCAATTCAACCATTTGAACAGCGGTTGGGCTTGGTTGTACGCGAATTTTTAAACCAGCAAGATCTGCGGGAGTATTAATTGGTTTATTCGCATAGAAGCTTCGAGAGCCACCATCGTAATATGTCAAACCAACAAAGCCTTTATCATATGACGCTGCGAGTATTTTTTCTCCGACTTCATCATTTAACACTCGGTAGTAGTGATCGCGGTCATGGAAGATATAAGGAATATTAAATGCGCCATAAGCTGGTTCAAAAGATTCCATCTCACTTGCGTTTGATTTTGCAATATCTAAGGCGCCATTTTGCAATAGCTCCATAGATTCACGTTGAGTACCAAGCTGTCCATTCGGGTAAATACGAATTTTCACCTCACCATTTGTATATTCTTTAACCATATCAGCCATATAGGTCATTGACTTATGAACAGGGTGAGAGCGATCTTGGTTATGGCTCAGTTTAAGCGTAGTTGCAGCAGCAGCCGAAAATGAGGTCGTAGCAGCAAATGCACAAGTAACAAAGGTGGCTAATGCTTTTTTATTCCAACGCATATTGAGAGTCTCCATTCAGGTTTTATTTCGTTGTAGGGAAATTTCGGTTAACCAATATTAAAAAATCAACCTTATTCTTCTTTGCGGGTTAATCCTCGCTCACTCACTATCATATTTCAACCAATAAATGTCAATTGGTTGACCAATGTCTGGTTTTTGCAGGTGAAATTGGTTAGACCAATTAAATTGTGAACTCCATCACGCGAGATATTTGCATCCTATGCTTAAATCGCTTCAACCTTAAATCCTGATCTATGTTTTTAGACAGGTTATAGCAATATTAGTCAATTAGGAGACTTTATGAATAAGCTCATTGTGATAATGAACAAGGGGTTATCCTTGTTTTGCATATCTCTGAGTAGTGTTTTGGTCGTATGTGTTGTTTGGCAAGTATTTTCTCGATACGTATTAAATACCCCAAGCACATTCACCGATGAAGTTGCTCGCTTCTTATTTATTTGGGTCGGGTTAATGGGCGCTGCATATACATTGGGGCAAAAACGCCATCTAGCCATCGACTTAATAGCCATGAAATTGGAAAACCAACCCAAAAAGCATGCCAAATTAAAACTTGTCATTAACTCAATAAGTATGATTTTTGCCAGTGTCATTATGGTTTATGGTGGTAGCACTTTAATGCTGAAAACACTTCAGACAGGCCAGATGTCTCCCGCTTTAGGTATTGAGATGGGTTTTGTATACGCAGCAATCCCATTAAGTGGTCTCTTTATGATGGTTTTTCTTGCTCAAGACATTTTAGTAAACATTAAAGAAGGCAAAGAGCATTCTTTGTCCGAATCATCAAACAACTAAATTAAGGATAATTAACGTGGAATGGCAAGTTATAGTTGTATTATTTGGTAGCTTCTTCCTTTTTTTAGGATTGGGAGTACCCATTTCGTTTGCAATCGGCATTGCATCTCTTTTAACCATCATGCTTTCTTTACCATTTGATGCAGCCATTGCGGTCATTTCGCAAAAAATGGCGTCAGGTTTAGATAGCTTCGCCCTTCTCGCCATCCCGTTTTTTATTTTAGCGGGGAACATCATGAACCAAGGTGGAATTGCAATACGCTTAATTGAGTTTGCCAAAGTGTTGGGAGGACGTTTACCCGGGTCACTTGCTCATGTAAACGTACTCGCAAACATGATGTTTGGTGCCATATCTGGCTCAGCCGTCGCATCTGCTGCTGCAGTCGGCGGTACAATGGCACCACTACAAAAGAAAGAAGGTTATGATCCTTCATTCTCCGCAGCGGTAAATATTACATCATGTCCAACAGGACTTTTAATACCACCAAGCAATACCTTCATTGTCTACTCTTTGATTTCCGGAGGCACTTCGATTGGTGCGCTATTTCTAGCTGGTTATATTCCTGGCATCATCATGGGGCTTAGCTTAATGATCGTCGCGGGCATCATTGCAAAAAAACGTGGGTACCCTGTTAACGAGAAACCTTCTACTTCTGTTGTACTGAAAAAAACCTTAGATGCACTACCAAGCTTGAGCCTGATCGTTGTCATTATGGGCGGTATTATCGGTGGTATTTTTACAGCAACGGAAGCATCAGCAATCGCTGTTGTATACACATTACTTCTCGCCGTTATTTTCTATCGTGAAGTTTCACTAAAACAGATACCGGGTATTGTGCTTGAATCTGTTGTCACTACATCCATTGTATTACTTCTTATTGGTGCTTCAATGGGAATGTCGTGGGCCATGGCAAATGCTGACATCCCATATCTGATCAGCGATGCACTAATGGCAGTATCGGACGATCCAATTATTATCTTGCTGATTATTAATATAATCTTATTGATTGTCGGTGTTTTTATGGACATGACGCCAGCCCTACTTATCTTTACTCCTATTTTCCTTCCAATTGCGATGGATTTAGGCATGGACCCTGTTCACTTCGGCATCATGATGACCTTTAACCTATGTATTGGTATCTGCACACCACCTGTAGGTTCGGCACTATTTATCGGCTGCTCGGTAGGAAAAGTGAAAATAGATAAAGTGATCAAGCCATTATTACCTTTTTATGCCGTATTAGTTCTAGCACTGATGCTGGTTACTTTTATACCTCAAGTAAGCTTAACGCTTCCTCAACTAATACTCGGGTATTAACTCAATAATAATTAAGATTTGGAGAGCCTATATAGGCTCTCTATTTAAAGGAATCTCACGTGAAAAATATCAAACATTGGCAGGTTGCGCGGCAAAACAGCAACGAAATTATTTTAAGCTGTGATGGCAAACATTCTTTGCACATATTCATTCTTGAAAGTCACTTATTTCGAATCCTCTTTAAGCGCGATAACAAATTGCGATTAGATAGAACATGGATGGTTGCTCCAGACGGTAATGACGTTCCTTGGGAAGGTCGAGATCGAATGTCTGTCTCAGGATTTGGTCTACCCACATTCAAACTAAAAAGTCACGAATCACAACTTATCATTGAAACAGAAAAATTGCGACTTACTGTCCACCAACCTCTTTGGATGGAATGGGAACACAAAGTCAATGATACTTGGCACTCCCTTGCACAGGACCGAAAAACAGGCGCTTATCAATTAGGGGTTTCTTGCACTGATATCGCTCATTTTATGAACCGAAATGACAATGAGCTCTATTATGGTTTAGGAGAAAAAACGGGCAAACTAAATCGTGAAGGTCGTCGGTTTGAAATGCGCAACCTTGATGCAATGGGGTACGATGCAAGTAAAACAGATCCACTTTATAAGCACATTCCTTTTTACATTACTAAAACTGATCCTGACAATGATGGTGCATCGTTTGGACTGTTCTACGATAACCTCGCAAACTGTTGGTTTGATTTAGGTAATGAGCTCGATAACTACCACATTAAATACCGTAGCTACCGTGCCGAAGATGGCGATCTTGACCTGTACTTCATGTACGGCGATAGCATTAAAAAAGTCACCCAACAATTTGTACGCTTAACTGGCGGTACTGCTTTTGGTCCCAAATGGAGTCTAGGTTATAGTGGTTCCACCATGCAGTACACTGACGCCCCAAATTCGCAAGAATTATTAGAAAGTTTCGTAGATCAATGCGCAGAACATGGCATACCATGTGATTCATTCCAATTATCATCTGGCTACACCTCTATTGGCGATAAACGCTACGTGTTTAATTGGAATTACGACAAAGTTCCAAATCCGAGTGCGATGTCAGATCATTTCCATTCTCATGGTTTAAAACTTGCCGCAAATATAAAGCCTTGTCTTTTACACGATCATCCTCGTTTTGAAGAAGCAAAAAACAAAGGATTGTTCATCAAAGACTCCGAGTACGATCAACCTGAAAACTCCGTTTTTTGGGATGCTGATGGTTCTCACCTCGATTTCACCAATCCCAATACCATTCAATGGTGGCAAGACAATGTGAAGCAACAGTTGTTAGAAAAAGGGATTGATTCTACTTGGAACGACAACAACGAATATGAAATATGGGACAAAAATGCACGCTGTTTCGGCTTTGGGAAAGAAATTCCAATTAATCTCATTCGACCACTTCAACCATTATTAATGATGCGTGCATCTTATGAAGCACAACAAGCCTTTGCTCCACAGCTTCGCCCATACCTAATTTCACGTTCTGGCTGCCCAGGAATGAACCGATACGTACAAACTTGGAGTGGTGATAATCGCACTAATTGGCTTAGCTTGAAATACAACATCAAGATGGGATTAGGAATGAGCTTGTCTGGCTTATACAACGTAGGCCACGATATAGGAGGATTTGCTGGAGATAAACCCGATCCTGAATTGTTTGCTCGTTGGGTACAAAACGGTGCTATGCACCCTCGCTTCACAATTCACTCTTGGAATGATGATGGCAGCGTCAACGAACCTTGGATGCATCCAAGTGTAACCCCGATTGTTCGTGATGCAATGAAGACTCGCTATCAACTACTTCCTTATATCTATGACTCATTATTCCAAGCACATGCATTTGACGAACCGATGCTGCGCCCGACATTCCTAGATCACGAACATGACGTCAACACATTTGAAGAAAGTGACGACTATTTACTCGGTAAGGATCTTCTTGTTGCTTCTATCGTAAAAGAAGGTCAGCGTAAACGTGATGTCTACTTACCAGACAACCATTATGGATGGTACGACTATTACACTGAACAATGGTTTAGCGCTGGCAACACCATCACCTTAGATGCTCCACTTGAGCGAATCCCTTTGTTGATTCGGGCTGGGGCTATCATTCCGACAAGTGAACGCATTGCAAACGCTGATGCAAGTCAAGACGACCGACGAAACCTAAACATCTACCCGTTACAAGGCGTAGGCCAATCCCAATGCAGTATCTTTGATGATGATGGCGAGACGTATGATTATCAGTCTGGTCAATACATGAGAATAAACATCAAAATGACCTGCACTCACAACACCATAGAGTTAGAGATCTCTCGTGAGGGCGCATTTGTAGCCGCTTACAACTCTGTCACATTGCGCCTCCCTAAAAACGAACTACGCGAGCTCATTGTCAATGGGAAAATACATCATCACGGTGATGAACTTGCACTTAAAGCAATACAATAAGGATTAGATTCAATGAAGAATATTAGTAACTGCCAACTTAACGAATCTGTTAGCCAATCCACTTACGATCGCTCGAAGTTAAAATCACGAATCGTTCATTTAGGATTTGGGGCATTTCACCGAGCTCACCAAGCGTTATTCACGAATGAAATGCTCGAAAAAACGAACTCTGATTGGGGTATTTGCGAGGTCAACCTATTTGGCGGCGAAGACTTAATTCAATCATTACGTGCACAAGATCACCTTTATACCGTTATAGAAAAAGGCGCAGAAGCGACAGATGTAAAAATCATTAGTTCTGTAACGGAATCTCTCCACCCAACATTTGATGGCATTAATAGCGTCATAGAAAAAATGGCAGAGCCACAAGTGGCGATCGTTTCAATGACGATTACCGAGAAAGGCTACTGCGCTGACCCTGCAACGGGCACGCTTGATAAAAACAACCCGCTAGTCATTGCTGACCTTGCCAACCCAACTGAGCCAAAATCAGCCTTGGGTTACATCGTGCAAGCACTGAAATTGCGTCGTGAACGCGGTCTCACGCCATTTACCGTGATGTCTTGCGATAACGTGCAAGAGAACGGTCACGTAGCAAAAGCTGCGGTAATGGAATTCGCTCAGCTGCTCGACCCAGAATTGCGCGACTGGATTGAAACCAACGTAACCTTCCCTTGCACCATGGTTGACCGCATTGTGCCAGCAGCCACAGAAGAGACGCTGACCGAAATCGCAGATCTGCTTGGCTGTGAAGATCCATGTGGCATCGCTTGTGAACCTTTCCGTCAATGGGTTATCGAGGATAACTTCGTGGCAGGTCGTCCTGATTGGAACGTGGCTGGCGCAGAATTTGTTGCCGACGTTGTACCTTACGAAGAAATGAAACTGCGCATGCTAAATGGTAGCCACTCATTCCTAGCCTACCTAGGCTACCTTGGTGGTTACGCGCACATCTCTGACACCATGACAGATGAAGGCTACCGCAAAGCGGCATTCGATATGATGATGCAAGCGCAAGCCCCTTCGCTGACCATGCCAGAAGGTACCGATTTAGAAGGCTACGCTAAACTGCTTATCGAGCGCTTCACTAACCCAAGTTTGAAACATAAAACATGGCAAATCGCGATGGATGGCAGCCAGAAGATCCCACAACGCATGGGCGGCAGCTTACGATTCCATCTTGCTCAAGGTTCCAACTTCTCATGGTTGGCAACGGCGATTGCAGGCTGGATGCGCTACGTATCCGGCGTGGATGAGCAAGGCAACGACATTGATGTCCGCGATCCAATGGCAGAGACACTACGTCACATCTGCGACCAACACGGCTTGAACGTTTCTGTTGTGCCTGCCTTGCTCGCGGTTGAAGCAATATTCCCTGCAGAGCTTGGTCAAAACCCACAAGTGATTGATGCGGTGAGCAGTGCTTACCAATCGCTAATCGATAACGGTGCTCGTGCCACCGTCGCTGCGCTGTAATAGGAGTTAACGATGAAGAATTTCTTGTGTGAAGACTTTTTACTCTCAAACGAAACTGCGCGTCGCTTGTACCATGAGCATGCGTTCCACCAGCCCATTTATGATTACCACTGCCACCTAAATCCAGCGGAAGTGGCGCAAAATCGTCAGTTTGATAACTTGGGCCAAATCTGGCTTGAAGGCGATCACTACAAATGGCGTGGTATGCGCTCGGCAGGCATTGAAGAGCGTTTGATTACTGGTGACGCGAGCGATTACGACAAATACATGGCGTGGGCGAAGACGGTTCCTCAAACCTTGGGCAACCCGCTTTACCACTGGACACACCTAGAACTGCGTCGCCCATTCGGCATTACCAATACACTGTTTAGCCCAGATACAGCTGACCAAATTTGGCATCAATGTAATGAGCGACTGGCGACACCTGAATTTACAGCTCGCGGCATCATGCAGCAAATGAACGTCGTAATGGCGGGCACAACTGATGATCCTATCGATTCACTAGAACACCACAAAGCGATCGCAGAAGACGACACCTTTAACGTCAAAGTGCTGCCGAGCTGGCGTCCAGATAAAGCGTTCAAGATTGAATTGGACGTGTTTGCAGATTACATGCACAAACTGGGCGAAGTAGCAGACATTGAGATCCGCCGCTTTGATGATTTATTGAGTGCGCTTGATAAACGCTTGGCCCACTTCGATGCACATGGATGTCGTGCGGCAGACCACGGCATTGAGATCGTCTATTACGCGCCGATCCCAAGCGAGGCTGATTTAGATGCGTTGCTGACCCGTCGTTTGAATGGCGAAGTATTGTCAGAGCTTGAATGTGCGCAGTTCTCTACCGCAGTTCAAGTTTGGCTCGGCAAACGCTACGCGCAATTGGGTTGGGTCATGCAGCTTCATATTGGCGCGCAGCGCAACAACAGCACACGCATGTTCCAACTGTTAGGTGCCGATGCTGGCTTTGACTCGATTGGCGATCGCTCATTTGCCTTTGAACTGGCACATCTGTTGGATGAAATGGACCAAACCAACGAGCTCCCTCGCACCATTCTTTACTGTTTGAACCCTCGTGATAACGAAATGATGGCAACCATGATTGGTAACTTCCAAGGTGGCGGCATCGCTGGCAAAGTGCAGTTTGGCTCTGGTTGGTGGTTCAACGACCAGAAAGACGGCATGCAACGCCAAATGGAACAGCTTTCTCAACTTGGTTTGCTCAGCCAATTCGTCGGCATGTTAACCGACTCGCGCAGCTTCTTGTCTTACACTCGTCACGAATACTTCCGCCGCATCTTGTGTGACATGGTCGGTCGTTGGGCAGAGAACGGCGAAGTTCCAAATGACCTATCGTTGCTTGGTCCTATGGTCGAAGACATCTGTTTTGGTAACGCAAAACGCTACTTTGAAGAGAGGGCGTAACCAATGAAGCACATCGCCATTATTGGTGAATGTATGATTGAGCTGAATGGCAAACCGTTCGGCTCAATGCATCAAACATTTGGTGGGGATACGCTCAACGCTGCGGTTTATTTGAGCCGCGGCTGCGAAGCCAATAGCAAACCTGATGAAGTTAAGGTCTCTTACGTTACGGCGCTTGGCAATGACCCAATCAGTACGGGCATGCTGACTCGCTGGCAAGAAGAAGGCATTTCGACAGACTTAGTGCTGCGCGATGAGATTCGCACACCGGGTTTGTATTTGATTCAGCTTGATGACCAAGGCGAGCGTACGTTTCTATATTGGCGTAACCAATCAGCAGCACGTTACCTAATTCAACATCCAAATTTTGGAATGGTTAAACAAGCGTTAACTCAGGTTGATGAGGTATTTCTCAGCGGTATCTCTTTAGCTATCTTGCCGGAAGAAGACCGAATTTCGCTGCTTAATTTGTTGGTCGAGCTTAGGGCTCAAGGTGTTGAGATTGCTTTTGATAGTAACTTCCGCCCTGCATTGTGGCCTAACGATGATAATCAAACCGTCAAAAACGTTTACCAAGCTATGTACCAACTGACTGACATTGCATTGGTGACTTTCGATGACGAGCAATTGATCTGGGGTGACGAAACACCAGAGCAAACCATTGAACGCCTTACCTCTCTTGGCGTGGGCAAATGCATCGTCAAGCTCGGCGCGGATGGCTGTTTGGTTCAAGACTCAACAAATCAGGGTTCGGGCGCGGCTCTGGCTCCACAAGCCGTGCCAACCCAACCTGTCGCTCAAGTGGTGGACACCACATCGGCGGGCGACTCATTCAATGGTGGCTTTTTATCGGCATACCTTGCTGGCGCCGATCTCGCGACCTCATGTCAAAGAGGCAACGCACTGGCAGGTGCTGTGATTCAACATCGCGGTGCCATCATTCCCAAAGCATTCACACAACCGGCGCTTGGCGTCGTTTAAGGAACACTCATGTCTAGCATTAAAGAACAATTAAAAACTCTGAAAGTTATTCCTGTTATCGCTATCGATAAAGCAGAAGACATTATCCCATTGGGTAAAGTATTGGCAGAAAATGGACTACCAGCCGCTGAAATCACTTTCCGCTCAGAAGCCGCGGTAGAAGCCATTCGTCTTCTGCGAGAAACCCAGCCAGACATGCTGATTGGCGCAGGTACGGTACTGAACCGCGAGCAAGCGATCGCAGCAAAAGAAGCGGGCGCAACGTTCATCGTATCGCCTGGCTTTAACCCAAATACCGTTAAAGCGTGCCAAGAAATCGGCATTGATATCGTACCAGGCGTGAACAACCCAAGCACGGTTGAAGCCGCGCTGGAAATGGGATTAACCACCTTGAAGTTCTTCCCTGCGGAAGCCTCTGGCGGCATCAACATGGTGAAATCACTGCTTGCGCCCTACACCGACATCGAACTGATGCCGACGGGTGGCATTAACCCTGCCAACATCAAAGATTACTTAGCGATTCCACGCGTATTGGCCTGCGGCGGAACCTGGATGGTAGACAAGAAACTGATTGAAGAAGGTAATTGGGAAGAGCTTGCACGCCTAACTCGTGAAGCCGTTGATTTGGTGAACCAATGAAAGTAGAAAACAGCACGATATTGAATTGGAATGATGAACAGATCCCTCACCAAATATACTTAGAACAACTTCACTCTGGCTGTCGTATTGTCATGAAAATAGTAAAAGACATTGAGCCTGAGATATTGGTGTGTAATCTAAATAATATTAAAAAAAGCGATCTAGAACAAAGTTGGATAGGAGAAGCATTTTCGGTTAGCCCTGCCTATAACGACGGTACTTTGTTTAATCAGACCCGCGTATTATTTAATTTGACATCAGGTTGTATTGTTTGGGCGGTCACGCACATTGAAATGCCGAACGGTCAAAAGATGTCTGCCGATCGTTTGGTGTTTGTTCCGGGTATGATCGCCGGAAATGAAAAGCTAGTCGCTATAAAATCTGGGTTAAAAGGTAATTATTGAAATGAAATTCATTAAAAAATCTTTCAAGAACAAGATTATGTTGTCGATAGTATTAAGTTTATCACTAACAATATTTATTTCATATATTAGTGTTAATTATGTGATAAGTGATTATATTAAACAAAATGAGTCAGACAACATTAAACACTCAATTGCATTAATTAGAAACACTATTGAAACCAACCTCAACGAGAAAATAGCATTCATAAAAAAACTTGAATATAATGTAATGGGGGTTACCAAAGCTAAGGAAAACTCTGATTTTGACACTGTAGTGAAAGTATCCGGTGATTTCGTTCTCAATGACACAATGGATCTTACAGAACAAGAAGAACTTTACTTCATTGATCTTGCAAATAAAAACAAAGCCAACTTTAGCCTAAGTCACGTAGAGTTAATTGAAGGTAACCCCTCAATTATAGTAACAATTAGACAAAGTGACAATTCAACCAACTTTTATATTTATAACCTTGCCAGGCTCAATAATACAATAGAAAGCTATATATTTAATGGCAGCTTCGTCGAATTAATAGCAAATGATCATGTTATTTTCTCTAATAAAAAGCATTCTAACACTACACCAATTGAACTTGACATAAAAATAGAAGACCAATTATGGCCCCTAATTGGCTATATAGACAACAATGCCATTGCCAGTCACGTCTCCGAGTTAAACTGGATGGTAACAGTTGCTCTAGTAACAGCTGGATTTGTGATGTGTATAGCTAATGCACTGGTGCTAAATTTTTCATTTAAACCTTTTATCCAATTGAATAATCTGGTTTCTGGTTTAAATAAAGGAGAGGCTGATTTAACTCAACGCCTTAATGTTAATTCTAAAGACGAGGTCGGTGAAATATCTCAATCAATAAATAATTTTATTGCACAACTTCAGAAGATATTCGTAGACGTATCAAATTTATCTCAAAAAATAGATAGTTCAGTAACTTCACTTTCAGAACAAACTGCACAAAACCTATCTACCTTACATAAGCATACAAAAGAGTCAGAATTAGCTATTACTGCTATTGAAGAGTTAAGCTGCTCTGCAGTAGCTGTGGCTCAAAGTACTAATGAAGCGGCAAAAACCACTGAAAAAACAAACAAACAAGCAGAATGTTCAAAAGAGACGGTGACCAGTGCAGTTGATAGCGTTAAGGATCTACTTAATCAAGTTTCGTCAATGTCTGGATCTATCAGCGAGATGGCCCATGGCACAAAAGAAATTGGAAGTATTCTAAAAATAATTGGAGATATCGCTGAGCAGACAAATTTATTGGCGTTAAATGCTGCTATCGAAGCAGCGAGGGCTGGTGAACAAGGCCGTGGTTTTGCAGTTGTGGCGGATGAAGTTAGAGCACTCGCAGCTCGAACTCAAGAAAGTACATCTAAAATTAGCGACATGTTAAACAAACTTGAAGAAACAACAATGAACGTTGTTTCTGCTATGGACTCAACCCGCTCAAGCTGTGAAAAAACAGCTGAACATACACATCAAGTGATGGATTCTTTAAATGAAGTAACCAGTCTTGTTGTCGAAATAAACCAATTGAACTCTATTGTTGCCACATCTTCGATTGAACAGAGCACAGTTACAGGAGAAGTCAACCAAAATATGCATAAAATTCAACATTTAATTGATAAATTAAATAAGAATGCACAAGACAGCAAAGGGACTGAAATCAAACTGAGTGAAATATCCAACCAGTTAAATGAGCTCATTGCAAGATTTAAGTTTTAGATGTCACTTCGCAATTTGAGCGTTTTCAGCATGTGTAATAGTGTGATCGCCAAAGGAAACTTACGGTATCATTACCATTGACTCTGTCGTAGTTACACTAGCTATGATAGGCTTTTTTGTTGAACTCAGCGAAAGAGCGAACATTCGGGGTGCAGCACTGTGGCTGCTCTCTGAGCAATGTTCGTCAATCCATTTATCTTTAAAAAATCTGTTTATCCCTTTCCTTGAAGTACGAATTGAATAACTTCTTAATAGTAATCCTTCTCAATTAGGGCGTATCTAAAATTTGCGGAAGTTAATCTTATAGCAACAATGCTGCTTGCTTAATTTTGCACACTCATTTTAGTCCAAAGGTGTGCCGACGGGGCATGAAACACGAAAATTTACCGGCACCAGTCAAATACTACAACCCAGATATAGCCAAAGAGTATAAAAAGATTGAAGCAGCTGCTGAGCAAAAACTACTTTCTATGCTACCTGAGGAACTGAAGGAATACTTCGCACCGTATCTGGTGACGCAAGCAGCGCATCCTGAAGATGCGGCTATTGTAAAACAAGCTGACTCTATCTGTGCTTATCTCAAATGTTTAGAAGAGTTGAGCGCTGGAAACCACGAGTATACACTCGCGAAAAAGCGCCTTGATATCACTCTTAAAGAGCGCCGCACGCCTGAAATGGAGTATTTCCTTAATACCTTTGCCCCAAGTTTTGAATTAACGCTGGACGAAATCAGCTAATTAGCGATAAGTTACCAGGTAAGTGTTTGAAAATTAGCAATATGTTGCAGGAGATGATATGGAAATTTCCATTAGCCCTAAATGGCTTGAGCGCAAAGATGATGAACATAAAATTCGTCGAGATGATCACCGCAGCCCATACCAACGTGATCGCGCACGTATTCTCCATTCAGCGGCCTTTCGTCGCTTACAAGCGAAAACTCAGGTACACGGTACCAGCCTTAATGATTTCCACCGCACCCGTTTAACACATTCACTGGAAGCGGCTCAATTAGGTACTGGTATTGTTGCTCAGATAAAGCTAAAACAACCCGAATTTCGTGATCTATTGCCTTCAGATAGCTTAATCGACTCATTGTGCTTGGCGCATGATATTGGTCATCCCCCTTATGGGCACGGAGGCGAAGTCGCGTTGAACTACATGATGCGTGAACATGGTGGTTTTGAAGGTAATGCTCAAACCTTTCGCATTGTGACAAGCCTTGAACCCTACACCGAACACCATGGCATGAATCTTTCTCGGCGAACGGCGTTAGGACTACTAAAATACCCCGCTTTACTTAGCCAAACTCGAGCTGAAAAACTTCCCGAGGCGGTCTCACGTCAACGTCAACTCAAAGCAAAAGATTGGTCTCCTGCCAAGGGGATTTATGATTGTGACCAATCGATTTTGACTTGGGTTTTTGAACCGTTATCAACACAAGATAAAGACTTATTAAGCCAAATGCGTGACCTATCAGCAACGCCTTATCAGCATAAAAAGACGCGCTTTAAATCACTGGATTGCTCCATAATGGAGCTAGCGGATGACATTGCCTATGGGGTGCATGACTTGGAAGATGCTATCGTACTTGGCATGGTCACACGCCAGCAGTGGCAAGAGGCGGCAGCCTCTCAATTAGCTGAATGTGGCGATGCTTGGTTTGAAGAACACATTGCTTCAATCAGTGAAATGTTATTTGCTGGCAAACACTATCGCCGCAAAGATGCGATCGGTGGCATGGTCAACGCTTTACTCACTAGCATTAATGTTAAACCAGTGGACGCTCCGTTTCACAATGAACTCCTCGCTTTTAATGCCTTTCTCGAACCCAATATGGCTAATGCGCTTGAAGTTTTGAAGAATTTCGTTAGCCAATACGTCATTCAAATTCCACAAGTTCAACGTGTGGAATACAAAGGACAACAGATCATCATGGATCTATTCGAGGCGCTCAGTGCTGACCCTGAACGGCTACTGCCCGAAACAACTCGCGGCAAATGGCAACAAGCAGAAGATGGCTCTGGCGATGGGATGCGGGTGATATGCGATTACATTTCAGCCATGACCGATGGCTATGCGCAAAGAATGCATCAACAATTGTTCTCAGCACATCACCACTATTGATGTGTTGCGAAAAGACTATTTATTTAGATAGTTGCGTTCAAATACGCCCGGGGGCATCTGGGCAATTTGAAACTCTATCATCTGTTCAAAAGCTGTCATTAGTGGTTGAAAATTTCGCGTTGACTCAAGCAGCGATAAAATATGATATCCAGCTTCAACCGTCGATAAACTGTTTTCACTCGGCGCTTTACGAATACGGTAATTACCGATGAGGTCTTTAGGTAAATGTACACTTGGCAACGCGTGCAAGTTGCCGGAAAGTTGCCACATTTTATATGCTTTCTTCCATGTACCATCGAGTAAAATGATACGAATTTTTTTGGCTGGAGATAACGTCGACAGCTCAGATGCACAGCGAGAAATATCACTGGGATACAGCACATAGTGAGCGACATCAGGCTCAGAAAGTAGCGCATTGAGCTGCGCATGTTGGCTGAAATCTTCTCCTACCAAACGCATACTGTTCGCCAAAGATAAATCCAGAATACGCGCAGTTCCCATCGGGCGATGTTCTTCTGTCGGATGCTGAAGGATGATAAGCTCCACCGACGATACAAGCGGTACAATAGATGCACAAATACACGCCTTAAGCGATTTACCACATTGAGAACAATAACGAGACATAACGTGAACCACTTCCGCCTGAATTTTCTAAAAATGAGTAGTATAAAAAAAAGCTATCTAACGCTAATGACCATCAGTTTGATTTGCTTCGTTTTGCAATTTGAGCCCCTTGCTACATTCAGCGAATGGAACTTATCTGTAATCGAAACGGGTCAATGGTGGCGAATCCTAACAGGAAATTTTACTCATACCAACTTTGCACATCTTGGCATGAACCTCGCAGGACTGTGGGTCATCCATTTTGTGTTTCAACCTAGCAGTAAAAGATTGCTACTTAGCCTTCTTATGACCAGCTTTACGGTTGGCGTTAGCCTTTTTTTTAGTAGTATGCAGATTTACGTCGGTTTGTCTGGTGCTCTACACGGGGTGTTTGCCTATTTGGCTCTACAAGAAGCGTTACAAGGACGCCGAAGCAGTTGGCTGTTAGTGGTAGGTATTATCGTTAAAGTCACCTGGGAACAGACGTTCGGAGCTTCAGTCAGCACCAGTGAACTGATCAATGCCCGCGTGGCCATTGAAGCGCACCTGGCTGGTATGCTGGCAGGCTTTGCAATCGGATTATGTGAATGGTTACAGTTAAAAAAAGCAGAGAAATAACGCATTTCCCCGCTTAATGGCTCTTTTGCTCATTCTCTTTCAATTGAAATGCAACACATTTCAACCAAAAAAAACAGCGTAGATTAAACTATCGGACGTTGACCACGGCTGATTAGCTTCATCAACACGCTATCAGCGGCTTCACCAGCCACACCGGCCAATTTATCAGTCAATTTTTTCTTTTGTACGTAATGAATCGCCAATACCGTTTTGTCTTTGCACGCTTCAACGACTAAATCATCAGAGGTTTTAATTTCATCAACCAAACCTAACGCCTTCGCTTGCGTACCAAACCAGTGCTCACCTGTCGCCACTTTATCAAGATCAAGCGCTGGGCGATGATCACGAATAAAGTCTTTAAACAGTTCATGCGTTTCTTCTAGCTCTTGCTTGAACTTTTCACGTGCCTTATCACTATTTTCACCGAACATAGTCAAGGTACGTTTGTATTCACCCGCCGTTAACTGCTCATATTCGATGTCATGCTTTTTAAGCAGTTTGTTGAAGTTTGGTAGCTGCGCAATCACACCAATAGAACCCACAATCGCAAACGGTGCTGACACAATTTTATCGGCAATACACGCCATCATGTAGCCGCCACTAGCCGCCACTTTGTCAACCGCTATCGTCAACGGTAAGCCAGCAACTTTAAGGCGATCTAATTGCGATGATGCCAAACCATAGCCATGAACCATACCACCACCCGTTTCCAAGCGCAGCAGTACTTCATCACCTTCACGAGCAACGGCCAGTACAGCGGTCACTTCTTCACGCAAGGAGGCGACTTCTTTGGCATCAATGCTGCCGTTGAAGTCCAAAACAAAAAGGTGTGGTTCGCGTTTTGTGTCTAACTCACCTTCTTTCGCTGCTTTTTTAATGGCTTTATCACGCGCTTTTATTTTCTCTTTCTCGCTTTTTTTCTCAGCTTTATCTCGCGCCTTTATAAACGCATCATCATGTAAATGGTGCTCAAGCTGTTCGACGATATCTTTATGGCGATCAGTCAAATTCACCACTTCCAATTCACCTTTTATCGCACTGTTTTTTCCACCCACGGATTTCACAATGACTAACAATACAACGAGAGCGACGACGACAGTCGCAATCTTGGCCAAAAACAGGCCGTAGTCCAACAAAAATTCCACAGTCATAATCCTCTTAATGTGCGAATTGGTGTATTGTACCCACCTTGTCACAAAGACTTAAAGTAAATCATAAGAATAAGGAAGCACAACGTGGATTATTCAGTTTCTGCAGATGCCCTCAAGGATAAAGTCATTTTAATCACTGGTTCTGGTGATGGCATTGGCAAACAAGCCGCCATTAGCTATGCCGCACATGGCGCGACCGTCATTTTATTGGGCCGTACAGTAAAGAAATTGGAGCAGACTTACGATGAAATCGAAGCCGCTGGTTACCCACTACCAGCCATTGTTCCACTAGATATGAAAGGTGCCACCAAACAGCACTACCTTGATATGGTTGATACGATCGAGGAACAATTTGGCCGTTTAGATGGCATACTACACAATGCTGGCATGTTAGGTGTAATAAGCCCATTTGATCAAATTGGCGAAGACTCATACGATGACGTGATGCAAGTGAATGTCAAAGCTCAGTTTTTACTCACTCAAGCCGTACTGCCACTGCTGCATAAATCTGAAGATGCCCGAATTATTTTTACTTCATCAACCGTGGGGCATAGTGGCCGTGCATTCTGGGGCACATACGCTATCTCGAAATTTGCCACTGAAGGTATGATGCAAGTATTAGCAGATGAATTCAGTAATACGCACATCCGCGTCAACGCGATTAACCCAGGCGGTACTCGCACAGGTATGCGTGCAAAAGCTTTTCCTGCAGAAGATACTGATTTACTGAAAATGCCGAAAGATATCATGCAATTGTATGTGTACTTAATGGCTGCAGAAGGTAAAGAAATTAACGGCCAGTGTATAGACGCTCAACCTAAAAAGTAAAGCTTCAGCTCACCACGCTCAATGCCCTGCTCACTGCGGGGCATTTTTTATGTTATGTAAAACTTTATATCACTAAGAAAGTACGTCACGTAATCTATCTTGGGCAACTTGTACCAATAAATCGGGTTGGAATTTAGAGATGAAACGGTCACAACCCACTTTCTGTACCATCGCTTCATTAAAGCTACCGCTAAGCGAGGTATTGAGTGTGACATACAGGTCTTTCATCCGTTTATCACTGCGGACTTCATGAGTTAGCTTGTAACCATCCATTTCTGGCATTTCAGCATCGGTTATCATCATCAATAACTCTTTGCTCACCTCACGTCCTTCATCACACCAAGATTTCAGTAAAGTTAACGCCTCTAGGCCATCTCGACACTCAATAATTTCAATACCTAACTGAGAAAGCGTTCCTTTAACCTGGTTGCGGGCTGTTGAAGAATCATCAACAATCAGAACTTTTCGGCCAATCATCTGGTTAGCAAGTTCACGATCCAGAACATCTTCTGAAATCGATACGTCGTAATAGATAATTTCAGCCAACACTTTTTCGACATCAATGATCTCAACAATAAATGACTGTTCATTGTCCTTAACTTGAGTAATCGCCGTTAAATAATTTGAACGTCCTGCTGATTTAGGCGGCGGCTGAATTTCAGTCCAAGCGGTGTTGATGATATTACGCACCTGCCCAACCAAAAAACCCTGAACCGTACGGTTATATTCGGTCACGATAAGGTTCTGCTCTTGGTTATCCGACCGAGAAGGTGGAAAGCCAATAGCACTGCGTAAATCAATAATGGGAACGGGCTCGCCGCGCAGTGAAGCCACCCCAGTGATATTGTGATGAGATCCCGGCATTTTAGTCAGTTGAGGGACTTTTATCACCTCTTTAACCTTAAACACGTTAATCGCAAAGATTTGTCGACTATTTAGGCTAAATAGCAACAACTCAAGGCGGTTTTCACCGACCAGATTAGTACGTTGATCAACCGTATTTAAAACACCTGACATACGAAATCCCAAAATTAAAATGTAAACCCGTATAACAATATAGCTATATGGGTTCATTGTAAAAAATATAAATCAATTAAAGACGCAAAAATTAGCCTTCAACCACCTTCATCAATAAAAACCCGTCATAAAGTGCTTGTTTGATTAACGCCGCCCCTGGCATCGTCGCCTGTTTATAAAAACGAGACTCTACTAATTCGAGGTCTTGGTGATAAACCGGTAAACTTTGCTCTTCAATGCATGTTTGAATGGCAGGATATAATACACTTTTTGCTTGATTAATGACCCCACCAATTAATATTTTTTCAGGGTTAAATAAGTTAATGACAATAGCAATAGCCGCACCAAGATAACGACCAAGCTTTTCAATTACATCAACGGCAAGTGGGTCACCATCCGCCGCGGCGGCGCAAATATCTTCAATCGTAATTTCACTTTGAGCCGTTAAAGACGACGCTTCACCTGCGGCAATACGCTGTGACACTTCTTCACGAATAGCTTGCGAACTTGCCACTGTTTCTAAACAACCAATATTTCCACAGTGACATCGTTTGCCGTTAGAATCGATTTGGATATGACCTAATTCACCAATATTACCATGCCGCCCTTGCAATACCCGACCATCTAGAATAATACCAGCCCCTAAACCATGGTGAATCGAGATAAGGACAGAGTTGTCGTTGTCTTGTGAGTGACCAAACAGCTTTTCAGCTAGCGCCCAAGCTCGAGTATCATTGGCAATGAAAACGGGCAGTCCAGTTGCCTTATAAATCTCTGGACCTAACGCTAAATACTCCACATTGTAATGTGGCATTTGCAACACGATGCCTTGTTCAGAATTGACTAAACCAGGCAAAGTAATTGCGATGCTGGTCACTCGGTCTAATTGAGAAGAGTAAGTTTGAAAAAACTCTTCTATTTCATAAAGTAACCGTGCAAGTACGTCGTCTTGGTCCCGTTCATGAATTTCTATCTTGGTATCGATCAGCACATCACCACCAAGTTCATGCAACGCAATCGTCAAGTAGCCTCGACCTAAACGCATCGATAAAAACTGCCAACCTTCATTGTTCGTCTGTAAACCTACTGCAGGACGACCACGACTAATAGCTTCTTGTACTGTTGTCTCATGGATCAAATGAGCTTCAATCAACTCACGAGTAATTTTTGTAATACTTGCAGGTGCAAGCTCACTCTCCTTTGATAAATCAATACGAGAAATGGGACCTTTTTGGTCGATGAGTTTATATACACGACCAGCATTGACCTGTTTGATATGATCAATATGGCCTGGTTGAGCCATGTACATTGGGAGCTCCAGAAATCAATAACATGCTAATTTTTTTACTTTGCGAAGTAATTGTGAAGCGCTTTGGTATATTGCCGTGACAAGCATCACGGATATACATGGATCTTTGCGAATTAAGTCAAGCCATCACTGATTTTTTACATAATTCAAATGCGAAGTCAGTCTTATTTTCTTTCAGAAAATATCATCTCTAACACAATATATTACTCATTGACTCACTTCATTTTGCGAGATCTTGCATATACTTATCTCAGTATCACCATGCTATTAACGGAGAGCACAATGATCCCTGCATTAAGAAGAACAAAAATTGTCACTACATTAGGACCATCGACAGACAAAGGTGAAGTATTAGAAGCCATCATCAAAGCTGGTGCAAATGTCGTACGTATGAATTTTTCACACGGCAGTGCTGAAGACCATATATTACGCGCTCAAAAAGTACGTGCCATTGCTGCAAAATTAGGCCGCCATGTTGCCATACTCGGTGACTTGCAAGGCCCAAAAATTAGAGTATCTACATTTAAAGAAGGTAAAATTCTGTTAAATGACGGTGACAAATTTATTCTTGATGCCGACCTCCCAACGGGTGAAGGTGATCAAGATTCGGTCGGAATTGACTATAAAAAGCTTCCTCAAGACGTGCAATGTAATGACTTATTATTGTTAGATGATGGTCGAGTGCAGCTTCAAGTCACAAGTGTTGATGGTACGAAAATTCATACCATCGTCACCGTAGGAGGCCCTCTATCTAATAATAAAGGGATCAATAAAAAAGGTGGTGGCTTGTCTGCCAATGCTTTAACAGAAAAGGATAAGCGTGACATCTTACTGGCCGCAGAAATCAAAGTTGAGTATCTAGCCATATCCTTTCCTCGCAATGGAGAAGATATGAAATACGCACGCCGTTTGGCGCGCGATGCTGGACTAGAAACGAAATTAGTGGCAAAAGTAGAAAGAGCGGAAACGGTAGCGAATGATGCAAATATTGATGACATTATTATGGCATCTGACGTGATCATGGTTGCACGTGGAGACTTAGGTGTTGAAATTGGCGACCCAGAATTGGTTGGAGTTCAAAAAAAACTCATCCGCCGTGCCAAAGAACTTAATCGGGTTGTCATTACGGCAACACAAATGATGGAATCGATGGTTGAAAATCCGATGCCGACGCGCGCTGAGGTGATGGATGTAGCCAATGCGGTACTCGATGGCACTGATGCTGTAATGCTGTCAGGCGAAACTGCGGCAGGGAAATATCCTATAGAAACCGTCCGCTCAATGGCTGAGGTCTGTGTTGGGGCTGAAAAAATGATTGAAGCAAACCAACAAAATTATCGTATTGATACATCGTTCTTCACCGCGGAAGAAACCATCGCAATGTCGACAATTTATGCGGCTAATCACATGGAAGGGGTCAAAGCGATGGTTACACTCACCGAGTCGGGGCGAACTGCACTGATGACATCCCGTCTCAACTCTGTACTCCCGATATTTGCCATGTCGCCCAACGAACGAACATTAAACCGTTGTACTTTATACCGAGGAGTGACTCCTGTCTATTTTAACACCAAAGCAGATACTGGGTTTGACGTCGCAGCAGCAGCTTTAAATACACTAAAAGAACGAAAGTTATTAAAATTTGGCGACTTAGTGATCATCACACAAGGTGACATTATGGATGTAGAAGGCTCAACCAACTGTATGCGTATTTTACCAGTTCTTGAGTAAATGACTGTCTGATATCACTTTACTCGCTAGCGGAGTTATCAGGGCGTGTTGAAATTTCGAGGTTACCCTTATCGTGAAACGCCAACACGTCCGAATTAACGTTGTTTAATACGCTCTTTATACACTGACTGCGCTTTATCAAATTGCTTGATAAATTCATAGCCTGCTTTTACTCCTAATGCATAGTCATAAAGCAAGTCATCTTTGTTGCTCAACAGTGAATTCGATTTTAAAGGCTCACTGGGAACGATTTGCAGAACAAAAACATCATCAGGTGGTTTATGCAAAAAATCTTGAGTGAGCGAATAGGTTTGATAATGCACCATAAGCATGTCAGCGAGACCAGAATCAAATTTATCACCAATCAAATGGCTTAACCGATAAATATCATCAGCACCAAAAAGCCATCGACCTCCGTTAAGTAACTGTAAATGGATTTGTTCTTTTTTTTGTTCTTTGGCTCGCTCAATTTTCTGTTGTACGAAACCATTCCAATCTTGCTTCCATTGCGATAATTTTTGTTGCCACTGCCCTTGAATATTATTCAAGGGTTCAGAAAGCCAATGAACTTCGCCACTAAAAGAAAGCTTCGGTTGCGTTGTGTTGGCTTGGGGGTCGTAGTCAGCGCACTCAGTACGGATAACAGCAAGGAAACGAGAGCCTTTCCTCCACGCTTCCTGAGCCGGTATCGAAGCGGATACTCCCCCATCAATATACGCACTATCACCTAATTTCACTTCATTCGGATATAAACGTGGGATAGCGCAGGTCGCGGTCAATACATCACGCCACTGCTCTCCAAGCAGAGGAAAGTAATGATCATGTAATGTACTTGCAGAGGTTGTCGCAGCGTAAGCTTGTCGCTTCTCAAGTACTTTTCTGCCCATATCAATATCTAAGCGGTACGGAAATTCAGAGATTCTGTCCAAAGCCCAGTCTAGATTTAAATATTGTTTGCGCCGTACATAGCCAAAGAGGTTAAAAAAGTTGGGGTCAGTAGTGAGGTCTAAAATAAACGCTTTACCTAAACCACGCTGACGGCAGAGATAAGCGCATAAGTTGAGTGCACCTGCAGAGGTACCGTAGAATTCATGAAATGGGTCAAAATTAGATAAAAGGAAGGCATCTAACACACCAGCAGTAAAAATACCTCTCTGCCCACCACCTTGAGCAACTAATGCATTTTTACCACCAATGTACTTCGAAAATTGATCGACATCGACATTGTTCTCTTTGTCAGAGACAGTTCCACTATTGTTCATCAGCAGAACCCTCCGTCATTAATGAGTAATAACGATTAGCCCATAACCAATGAGAATCACAAAAATTGTTGCAGTGATAACTAAAGCGTATTTGAGTTCGTGTTCCATAAAAACCTCCTGCCATATAACAAAGTAGTAACATCTGGATAAAAACGCTTCAAGTGTTGCTGATTTTCTAAATACAATTATGGAGTTATCATCACAATAACTCAATCATAAAGGTAATGGTTAATGTAGTTATGTTAATGAAAACACATAATCAAATTATTTTCGTTGCCTGCAAAATATACACATATACCCAAACAACTTGAAGTTACAGATAGGTGGTAAGTGAGTTCATCCCCATGAGCATAGATAAACTATGTGATTGGGGTGAAGCCAACACAGATACAACTGGGTATACCAACTTCGTATCCTCAATAAACGCTTTTTAATCACTTAGCTAAACTGAGAATTTTTGCATCTCAGCCTATTTTCGGTGATATCCACTAGTGAGTGTCTATTTTTCAGTCAGACACCCTAGCAATAAAAATAGTTTTATCATTTAAAAAAACTAAAAATTACAGACTTATCAACCGCAAGTTGTAACTTCTTCCTGCTTATTACCCTAAAAAAATGACAATTTAACAACTAATAAACCATCAAAAAACCAGAAAATAACATTTACAATCTATTGCCTTAACCAACTTTAGTCTGTAGTCTCAATGCCATGCGCAGCTGATTGTTTCAGTTTTCGCAAACACACATCGTATAATTAAGAACAATATTCTGAGAAATCTCAAGGCTAACAACATATAAAACTAACTTTTTGCCAGTTCATGGATGAAGGCACAAATATTTAGGATCGCTTTAGCATACCTACTGTATTCATCATTCTTAAACTGGCTCTAGCCAAAGAGAAGCTTCATACCTCAGGGAGTCGTAAAGGAGTAAATAATGAAGCGAGAACAATGGGGATCCCGAGCCGGATTCATTTTAGCCGCAGTGGGTTCAGCAATCGGTTTAGGAAATATTTGGCGTTTTCCTTATATGGCCTATGAAAATGGTGGTGGTGCATTCTTTATCCCTTACCTTTTTGCCATGATTACCGCCGGAATTCCATTCATGATCCTAGAGTTCAGTATGGGTCAAAAACATCGTGGTTCTGCACCAACAACGTTAGCAAAAATTCACGCTAAATTTGAATGGTTAGGTTGGTTCCAAGTTGGCGTTGCTGCCGTCATTGCTGTTTACTATGTTGCAGTTATTGGCTGGGCTATCTCTTATTTCGGCATGTCATTTACTCAAAGTTGGGGCACGGATACCAATGCCTTTTTCTTTAGTACTTATTTAGGCTTGGGTGACAATTCACCGACTAATCTAGGTAGTATTCAGTGGAAGATCGCCATTACAATGCTCATTGCTTGGGCGATTACTTATGCCGCTATTACAGGTGGTGTAAAAGCTGGGATTGAACGCGCCTCTAAGATCATGATGCCAGTACTTTTCATTATGGTCTTACTGCTGATTGGTCGTATGATTTTTCTTCCAGGAGCATTAGACGGCGTTAACTATATGTTTGAGCCTGATTTTAGCAAGATTTGGGATGTGAAAGTTTGGGCGGCTGCATACGGACAAATTTTCTTCACTCTAAGTATTGGCTTTGCCATTATGCTTGCCTATTCTAGCTACCTGCCTGAAAAATCAGATATTACTAACAACGCATTTATGACCGTGTTGATCAACTGTGGCTTCTCAATTCTAGCGGGTATTATGATTTTCTCTGTTCTTGGCTATATGGCTCAAGAACAAGGTAAGCCATTAACAGAAGTCGTTTCTGCTGGTGTCGGTCTTGCATTTGTGACTCTACCTGCGGCAATCAACCTACTTCCTGCGCCTTATATTTTAGGGCCACTATTCTTCTTTGCTTTAGTAGTCGCTGGCCTAAGCTCTCATATCTCTATTATGGAAGCGGTAACCTCGGCGGTAATGGATAAGCTAAAATGGAATCGTAAAAAAGCAGCAAACATTGTTATCGGTACTGGATTAGTCGTTTCAATGGCATTTGCTACTAATGGTGGTTTACTGTTACTTGACCTTGTTGATCACTTTGCCAACAACGTAGGTATTATGGTGAGTTGTTTGGTTGAAATTGTGCTGATGACTTGGCTATTCAAAATTTCAGATGTACGTAAATACGTCAATAGTATCTCAGACTTTAATATTGGTGTTTGGTTTGATATCTGCCTACGTTTTGTTTCGCCAGTTATTCTTGCCATTATCGTAGCCACTAAGCTACAAACATTATTCACAGAAGGTTACGGTGGCTATGACCTAACCTTAGGTTGGGTGATGATCGCACTGTTATTTGCTACCGGTGTAGCGATCAACGTAACAAGTAGTAAGGAGCACAACTAATGACAACAAGCGCAATTATTATGATGGTTATTGGTTTGGGTATTACATGGGGTGGCGCTGCCATTTGCATTAAAAAGGCTATGAATAAGCAAGACTCATAAACCGAAATATCTTTAAAGAATATAAATGCCGACAGTCAATGTCGGCATTTTTATATTTAAAAAATAAACACCATGCTGCAAGGAAAGTGCTACTGATTACCCCATAAAATCCCCTGCATGCCACTCTAGGCCTATATCTAAACGTGCCTTACCTTACCACTAGCCAGCCTAGAGGTATTTTTACGCTCGCTCAATAAGTCATTGCAGCCAATACCCTTACAACAAGTAAAACAAAAGTCGCCTCTGTTCTTGCCTTGGGATAGTAGCTCAACTCTCGGCAAAGCTCAGTCAAGAATCTCCCACGGTGCAAACATGATGTAAGGCTGAATTATGCGATGGAAAGCGTTAACTTCCTCATGCACTCACACAGTTATACTTAGCAATGCTTGCCATCATTACCAAATACCTAGTTCGAGCCTGAAGAATTACGTTAATAAATTGAAATAACTAAAGAAAAGAAAAAGGAGACCGAAGTCTCCTTTATTACCTTATAGGGGATAGAGAGTGATTAACCGTGGTTACGGATCCACTCATCCATTTCTGTTTTAAGGTTGTCAGATTTAGTACCGAAGATAGCTTGAACACCACCAGATACTACAACTACACCTGCAGCACCAAGTTGTTTTAACTTCTCTTGGTTAACCGCTTCTGTTTTTGCAACAGAAACACGTAGACGAGTGATACAAGCATCTAAGTTAGTAATGTTCTCTTTACCACCGAATGCGGCAACAAGTTCACCAGCAAGCTCTGTACCTGTAGTAGTAGAAGAATCTTCTGTTTCATCTTCGCGACCAGGAGTTTTAAGGTCCATGGTACGGATAACAAAAGTAAATACTACGTAGTATAGAACAGCGTAAGCAATGCCAAGACCAACCAGAAGAAGCATGTTTTCAGCACGAGGAGATTGAACAACAAAGTCAATGAAGCCGTTAGAGAACGTGTGACCGTGAACAACACCTAGTGAGTTAGTCAATACATATGCAAGACCAGAAAGTACTGCGTGAATTCCGTAAAGTACTGGAGCAATGAATAGGAAAGAGAATTCGATTGGTTCAGTAATACCAGTTAGGAATGAAGTCAAAGCAGCAGATGCCATGATACCCATTACTTTAGCACGGTTTTCAGGCTTAGCACTGTGTGCAATTGCGATAGCAGCAGCAGGAAGACCGAACATTTTGAATAGGTAACCACCAGCAAGCTGACCAAAACCGTTACCCGCAGCACGAGATGCGTCATCAGCAGTCAAGAAACAAGTCATGATACCATTAACTTGTTCACCAGCGTTGTTTACACAGCTACCAGCTTCGTAGAAGAAAGGTACGTTCCAGATATGGTGAAGACCAAATGGAATTAATGAACGCTCAACTATACCGTAGATACCAAATGCCGTTACTGGGTTTTGGTTTGCAGCCCAATCAGAGAATGCTGCGATAGCAGAACCCACTGGTGGCCAAATTACAGATAGGATTACACCCAAACCAATCGCTAGGAAACCTGTAATGATTGGCACTGCGCGTTTACCTGCGAAGAAGCCTAAGTATTCAGGTAGCTGAATTTTGTAGAAACGGTTGAATGACCAAGCTGCAACACCACCAGCTAGGATACCACCGAGAACACCAGTCTCGATACCATCAACACCCATTACGCCCGCCATTACTTTTAGCGTCGCAACCATGATACCGTAACCAACGATAGCAGATAGACCTGACACACCATCATTATTAGTGAAACCGAGCGCTACGCCGACAGCAAATAGTAGTGCCATTTGACCAAAGACTGAACCACCTGCTTGTTCCATCAAATGTGAAACAACTTCTGGTAGCCAACTAAAGTTTGCTGCACCTACACCCAGCAAAATACCTGCAACTGGTAAAACTGATACTGGTAGCATCAAAGCCTTACCAACTTTCTGCAGGTTTGCAAAAAGGTTTTTAAACATGTTTATGCTCCTGATTAAGTTATTAGAATTGCTTGGGTTCTAACGGCATACCCCCGTAGCCTAAACGTTAGCACCCAATGAAAATGTAACCACATGTGGCATTATATTTTTCGCCTCTAAATATATATTGATACCCCTCTAACTTTCCAGTCAGTAATGAAATTTAATTTCAAAATATTAGACGGATCACAATGCGTTACCGTTAATGAAAAGCTTTACATCAACACCAACTTAATGTTTTATATAAAGTTTATTAATAATACTATTAATTTCATTACGTAAATAAAATTGGCCTCATTGTTATTTTTGGTAACAAAATTACAATTTCACCTCTAAAGGATAAATCTTCAACAGTTTTAGTAAACAAGGGGGTTTTTATCTATAATCATGACATCAAGCACAAAAAAAAGGAGATTCCCCTCCTCTTTACATGCAAATCTTGCTTATCGTCACAAAAAAAGATCTTGATAGTTTTGGGTGGTTTTTTGCCCAATATCTTTCAGTGATACACCTTTTAGGTGTGCAATATAGGCAGCAACTTCGACAACATAGGCTGGTTGGTTCTGCTTTCCTCGATGAGGAACAGGCGCAAGATAAGGCGAATCAGTTTCAATAAGCAGCCGTTCAAGAGGTAAAGCTCTAACAACTTCTTTTAATTCTGTAGCCTGCCGGAAAGTGACAATTCCAGAAATAGAAATATAAAAACCTAAATCCATGGCCGCCTGTGCAAAAGCGAGATCTTCAGTAAAACAGTGGATCACCCCACCACACTTTTCCGCTCCACCATTTCGCAGCATATCTAATGTATCAGCGCGAGCATTGCGAGTATGAATAATTAGCGGCTTATTCAGTGAAACAGCGGTTTCGATATGCTGGGCAAAACGTAACTTCTGTAAGTCAGCTGTTTCTGGTTGGTAATGGTAATCAAGTCCCGTCTCACCGATCGCCACAACTTTCGGATTTTTAGCATACCTATGGAAACGATCAAGCTCAAATTCACTTTCAACATCTAATGGATGAACCCCACAGGATGCGTGAACATTGTCAAACGGCTCGATCATCTCAAGCATATTGTCGAAAGAATCCAATGTGACACCAACGGAAAGAAGCTGTTTTACATTGGCTTGGGATGCTTTCTCAACTACATCAGCCACACTGGTATGGAGTTCTTCATAATCAAGCTTATCTAAGTGGCAATGTGAATCTACGAACATAATTCCTCATTATTAAAATCAAATAACCAATTCATTGTTAGCAGTTCACAATTGAGACTACTAAAGGTTGTTAGCCTTTCCATTAAGCGTACTAGTGCATTCGTTTGTCGAAAAAGTACCGGATAAGAGATTTGCTTAGCCAGAGAAAAGCTTATTGGTACAAAATCATCTTGTATCAAACCAAACTGAACCTTCTGCGTATCAGTGAGGATAGTCCAAAGCCAAGCTAAATGCTTAGCTGGTTCATTAGCGATTTGTTTTGCCCAAGCGGATACATCAGCATTGGAATTCACGAAAACATCTAGAAAACTCTTTTCAAAGGCTTGATATTTATCTAATTCACCAGAATTGACAAAGGCTAATGTGTTAAGCGGCGAATTTTGGTTAAGATGCGCCACATACGCAGGAATAACTTGCGAGGTTTGCGAACTCAGCCACTGCGATACATCGAGCGAACTTGGCGAAGTCAATAGCGTTTTTTGACAACGGCTAGTAATGGTCGGTAGCAAGTGGTTAATGCGTGAAGCGACCAATATGAAAAAACAGTTTTTGCCTGGAGATTCCAACGTCTTTAAGAGTGCATTCGCTGCTGATTCATTCATTGCGTCAGCAGGTTCAATGATAATAACCCGAGCACCAGACAGTTGAGCTGATTCTTGCGCCAATTTATTACACTGACGTATTTGGTCGACCGTGATCGATTTTCCTTCTTTCTCTGGGAAAATTCGATGAAAATCAGGATGACTGCCAGATTTCATCAGATCGCAACTGTGGCAAAAACCACAAGCTTCTGTGGGCTGATGTGAACACATCAACGCACCACTAAGACGATCAACTAATTGTTCAGCACCTAGTCCTTTAGGAGAAACGAGTAACGTCGTCGCAGGGAAGCGCTGATTGGCAAGGTTGTGTTGCCACTGCTGCCAGTAGCTTGTCAGCCAAGGATATAGAGAGTTCATATGCACTATCCTATTGCACTTTCAACCATTGAATTAATGCCGCTTTAATTGCTGCTGCAACGCTTTCTATTGGCTGCTCTGCATCAATAATAGCAACATTTGCCTCTGACTCTGCCAGTTCAAGATAGCGACTTCGAGTGCGCTCAAAAAAGCTGATATCCATTTTTTCAATACGATCTAACTCACCACGACCTTTTGCTCGCTCAAGTCCTATACGAGGATTAAGGTCTAAATACAGTGTAAAATCGGGTTTAAAATCACCTAAAGTTACCGCTTTTAAATTACGCATGGTATCGAAAGGGATTTGTCTCCCACCACCTTGGTACGCTTGGGAAGACATATCATGGCGATCACCCACAACCCAGTTACCTGCAGATAATGCTGGCTTAATGACATTCTCAACCAATTGAACTCGTGCTGCGTACATTAGCAACAGCTCAGTCATATCCTGTAATACTTCACCGTCATGTTCTTCTTTTACTAGTGCGCGCATTTTTTCAGCGAGAACCGTGCCGCCAGGCTCTCGCGTATTGGTGATATTATTAATACCGAACTCTTTTAATGTTTCCGTGATCGCTTGAATAGCCGTACTTTTTCCAGCGCCTTCAAGGCCTTCTACAACAATAAATTTAGCATTCATAATTATTTTCTTAATTGTTTTAAATAGGCGCGAACTGCGCGATTGTGTTCGGTTAATGTTTTCGAGAAAACGTGACCACCAGTACCACTGGCTACAAAATACAGGTAGTTACTTTGCTCTGGGTTTAATGCCGCATTAATAGAATCTTCACCAGCCATCGCTATCGGTGTCGGTGGTAAACCCGAAATAGTATACGTGTTGTAAGGAGTTGGGGTGCGCAAGTCTTTCTTACGAATATTACCATCATAGCTATCGCCCATACCGTAAATAACGGTGGGATCAGTTTGCAGGCGCATACGTTTGTTAAGGCGGTTGACGAAAACCGAAGCAATTCGCTCTCGTTCTGAAGCAATTGCAGTTTCTTTCTCGATAATCGAAGCAAGAATTAACGCCTCATAAGGCGTTTTGAGCGGTAGGCTTGCTTGTCGAGATACCCAATACTTATCAAGTAATATTTGTAATTTTGCATGTGCACGCTGCAAAATCTCTAAATCAGTGGTACCAAACGTAAAATGATAGGTTTCTGCGAGGAAAAGACCTTCTAATTTATCTCGGTCAATACCCAACTGTTTTGCAATTTCAGCCTCTGAAAGTGCATTTAAAGTGCGAGTTAAACCTTGAGTCTGTGCAAGTAGTGCTCTCCACTCATTGAAACGACTTCCTTCGACAAACGTAATCGCGAACTGGTGCTCTTTACCATCCACGGCCTTATTTAAGACATCAATCAAAGCCTCTGATGCTAAGATTTGATAAGTCCCCGCTTTAATTTTGGTGAGCTCAGGATGTAGCCTTCTGACTAACTTGCTCAGCGGTGAGTCTGCAATCCAGTTTTTTTCAGACAATATTTTCAAAATACCGTTCAAACTAGTGCCAGATGGGATGGTAATTATTTCAGAGGAATGGATAGCTACCGCTTGGTGCAGATATCCATCCACTTGCTGTTTAACATAGAAATAGCCAGCACTAGTAATGGCGATTGCGAGTAAAAGCAATAAGGTAAGTTTTTTTATCACGAGGTGAAACACTCCTGAAAACATCGTGTGTGGGTGCCAAAGGAAAAAGTGGTCGCTGCAATTTTGATCACAGGTGCGACACCTAAAATGGAGTTAGTGATAAATACTTCATCAGCACTAAGCAGATCATCTAATGAGAACTTATCAATTGAGATCGGCAGATTTAAGTCCTGCGCGATAGATAACACTCTACGGCGTGCAACACCCGCAACACCCGCTTGGTCTAAATTAGGTGTGCAGAGTCTATCATTAGTGACCCAAAATATATTTGCAGATGTTGTCTCTATCACATGCCCTAAAATATCTAATGTCACACCTTCAACATAACCTTTTGCATCCATCTCGGACTTTAGCAATATCTGTTCAAGGCGATTATTGTGTTTATGACCAGCCAATAATGGGTTAATACCAAGTCTTTGCTGACAAAGACCTAGTTCAACTCCATTATCTTTCCAATCACTGTAGTGCACCGGATAGTCAAAAACAGTGATTGTCACTTTCGGCTCTAGGTTCTGCGTTGGGCTATACCCCCTTCCCCCCTCACCACGACTAATATGGATTTTAACCCCTGCGTTGTCGGCTTGGAGCACAACTTGCTCAACCCACGAGGCGACTAGCGACCAGTCTGGAGAAGGAATCCCTAACAACAATAAACAGGCATCCATGCGCTCAACGTGCCAATGCCAGTATTGGAGCTTTCCATGACAAGATAGAATGGTAGTAAAACAACCATCTCCATACTGGAATGAACGATCGGAGAGGGAAACCGTCTGACTCGGTTGGCCATTAACCCAAAACATATTCACTACCCTATAAAAAGAAACGGCTCAATGCTAAAGCATCAAGCCGTTTGAACTCAAGTTTCACATCACAACGTCATTAGATTTTTTTGAAAATCAACGAACCGTTTGTGCCACCAAAACCAAAAGAGTTACAGATCGCATACTCCATACCTTCGACTTTACGAGCTGTATGTGGTACCAGATCAATACCTAAACCTTCTTCAGGATCATCAAGGTTAATAGTTGGTGGAACAATTTGATCAACCAGTGACATCACCGTGATGATGGCCTCTACTGAACCCGCAGCGCCAAGTAAGTGGCCTGTCATCGATTTAGTTGAAGAAACCAAAACTTGTTTTGAACCTTCTTCACCAAGTGCTCGTTTAACGCCTTTAATTTCAGCCACATCACCAGCAGGTGTTGATGTACCATGCGCATTAACATAACCGATTTGAGTACCCATTACGCCAGCATCACGCATCGCCGCTTCCATCGCAAGAGCGCCACCTGAACCATCTTCACTTGGTGATGTCATGTGATAAGCATCACCAGACATACCAAAACCAACAAGTTCAGCGTAAATCTTTGCACCACGAGCTTTGGCGTGTTCGTACTCTTCCAGTACCATCACACCAGCACCATCACCAAGAACAAAACCATCACGGCCTTTATCCCAAGGGCGAGAAGCCTTTTGCGGCTCATCGTTGCGCGTTGACAGTGCTTTCGCAGCGCCAAACCCTGCCATACCCAGTGGAGTTGATGCTTTTTCTGCACCACCAGCTACCATCGCATCTGCATCCCCGTATGCAATCATACGAGCGGCGTGGCCTAGGTTGTGTAAACCTGTCGTACACGCTGTAGAGATGGCAATATTCGGACCACGCAGACCACGCATAATCGACAAATTACCCGCAACCATGTTGACGATGGTCGATGGTACAAAAAATGGGCTAACTTTACGTGGGCCTTTTTCCACTAACGATTGATGACCTTTTTCAATAAGGTCAAGACCACCGATACCAGAACCAATTGCCACACCAATTCTTGGGGCGTTTTCTTCGGTAACAGTGAGACCTGAATCATCAAGGGCTTGAATACCCGCCGCAATACCATACTGGATAAATAAATCCATCTTACGGGCATCTTTTTTAGACATATACGCTTCGCAGTCAAAGTCTTTAACTAGACCGGCGAAACGAGTTGAAAAATTGGTTGCATCAAAATGGTCGATATTAACAATACCACTTTGACCAGCTAGCAGGGCTTTCCAAGAGGATTCTACAGTGTTGCCTACCGGTGACAACATCCCCATGCCAGTGACAACGACACGACGCTTGGACACGATCATATTCTCCGGGATTGAAAGATTCTATGAGAGGTATAGAAGAGTTAGAAAAAACTCAGGCGGCCAGAAGGCCGCCTGGGGAGAGATATTACTGAGCGCTGTTTACGTAGTCGATTGCAGCTTGAACAGTAGTGATCTTCTCAGCTTCGTCATCTGGAATCTCAGTGTCGAATTCTTCTTCTAGAGCCATTACTAGCTCAACAGTGTCTAGAGAATCTGCACCTAGATCTTCTACGAAAGAAGCTTCATTTTTAACTTCTGCTTCGTCTACACCTAGCTGTTCAACGATGATTTTCTTTACGCGTTCTTCGATGTTGCTCATTTTTTCTTTTCCTTTACAGATTTCGCCTAATGCGATGATTCCGTAGTTTATTCTAACTAGGGAAAGTTGCAAGTGGGTCATTGCTGGTCAAACCACAAATTTAGCGATTTTAACCGAAATTCAGATCATTTTTGACTTAAATCATGCACAAATATTGCGCATATCACCAGCAAGTTTTACACGATATTGATAATGATAGATGCCTATTTTTGCCAAAACAGTAAAAAACAAGCCTAAACCATGTACATCCCGCCATTTACGTGCAAAGTTTCGCCCGTAATATACGCAGCTTCAGGAGAAGCTAAAAATACCACTGCTGCTGCTATTTCACGCGGGTCACCTAAACGACCTGATGGTACTTGCGCTAGTGTAGCAGCACGTTGGTCATCATTCAGTGCTTTTGTCATATCAGTTTCAATAAAACCTGGCGCAACTGTGTTAACCGTCACACCACGAGATGCAACTTCTCGCGCCATCGACTTAGTAAAGCCAATCACACCCGCTTTTGCAGCTGCATAGTTGGTTTGACCTGCATTACCCATAGTGCCAACAACCGAACCTACATTGATGATACGACCATTGCGCTTTTTCATCATGCCACGAAGTACCGCTTTAGATAAACGGAAAATAGATGTCAAGTTAGTATCAAGAATATCGGTCCACTCGTCATCTTTCATGCGCATAAGTAGATTATCGCGAGTAATACCGGCATTGTTTACCAAAATATCTAACGCACCAAACTCTTCATTAATCGCTTTTAATACAGATTCGATCGACTCAACATCAGTGACATTTAGTGCTAAACCTTTACCTTTATCACCTAAATAGTCGCTGATTGCAGCCGCGCCACTTTCACTGGTTGCAGTACCAATAACCGTTGCACCACGTTCAACAAGCAGCTCTGCGATTGCACGGCCAATACCACGACTTGCGCCTGTCACTAGGGCAATTTTACCCTCTAGATTCATCATGTTCTGTTTCCTTCGATTACTTAGCAGCATCAAGTGAAGTAGTGTCATTCACTGCCGCAGCTTCAAGCGTCTTCACGATACGTTTTGTTAAGCCGGTTAAGACTTTCCCAGGGCCAACTTCAAGTAATTTCTCAATGCCTTGCTCGCTCATTAATTGCACGCCTTCAGTCCAACGTACTGGGCTATGTAATTGGCGAACTAATGCATCTTTGATTTTTTCAGGAGCCGTCTCTGTCGCAACATCAACATTATTGATCACTGGGATTTGCGGAGCATTAAATTCAATAGATTCAAGTGCTACAGCAAGTTTCTCAGCCGCTGGCTTCATCAATGCACAGTGAGAGGGCACCGATACTGGAAGCGGTAAAGCACGTTTAGCACCCGCTTCTTTACACAATGCGCCCGCACGTTCAACCGCATCTTTATTACCCGCAATGACTACTTGGCCTGGAGAGTTAAAGTTAACTGGAGAAACCACTTCACCTTGCGCTGCTGCTTCACACGCTTTGGCAATGGCTTCATCATCAAGACCGATGATAGCTGACATTGCACCGACACCCGCAGGAACAGCTTCTTGCATCAGTTGACCACGTAGTTCAACCAATTTGATTGCTTGCTTAAAGTCAATAACACCCGCACAAACTAAAGCCGAATACTCACCTAAACTGTGTCCAGCAAGCAGCGTTGGCTGCGCCAAACCCAAACTTTGCCATACGCGCCAAATCGCTACTGATGATGCCAGCAACGCTGGTTGTGTACGGAACGTTTGATTGAGGTCTTCAGCTGGACCATTTTGCACCAATGCCCATAAGTCATAACCTAGCGCTTCAGAGGCCTCAGCAAATGTTTGTTGAACAACATCATATTGCTGCCCAAGATCAGCAAGCATACCCACTGTTTGCGAGCCTTGACCTGGAAATACGATTGCAAACTTGCTCATTGTTTGTTTCCTTAAGTAAAAATAAGGAGTTTTAGCAACCCCTTAAAATAGATATTCGTTACGTTAAAATTTAATGAGTGCCGAGCCCCAGGTGAAACCACCACCAAACGCTTCTAATAACAGTGTCTGACCACGCTTAATTCGGCCATCACGCACCGCTTCATCAAGTGCCGTTGGTACTGTCGCCGCCGAAGTATTGCCATGACGATCCAGTGTGATAACCACCTGATCCAGAGACATCGACAACTTCTTCGCTGTCGCGGAAATAATGCGGTAATTAGCTTGGTGAGGAACCAACCAGTCTAGCTCTGACTTATGCATATTATTGGCTTCTAGCGTATCTTTCACTAACTTAGATAGCTGAGTAACTGCAACCTTGAAGACTTCATTACCGGCCATATACAACCACTTATCGACATCGCCAGTACGCTCTGGAACTGGCAAACTCAATAAGTCACCAAATGCGCCATCTGAGTATATATGAGTCGAAATGATACCCGGATCTTCACTCGCACCAACGACCACAGCACCCGCACCATCACCAAATAAAATAATGGTAGAGCGGTCTGTTGGATCACACGCTTTTGACAATGCATCAGCGCCGATAACCAGAACATTTTTACACATGCCGGACTTAATATGTTGGTCAGCGACCGACAAAGCATAGACAAAGCCAGAACACGCGGCAGCTAAGTCAAAAGCAGGACAACCTTTAATGCCAAGTTTTCTTTGCACCTGACAAGCAGATGAAGGGAAAGTATGGCTGCTACTGGTAGTGGCAACAATAATCAAATCGATATCGTTTTTATCAATGCCCGCCATTTGGATGGCGTTTTGTGCAGCATAGAAAGCCATATCAGCCACGGTTTCATCGTCAGTTGCAATGCGTCGTTCGCGAATACCTGTGCGTGCTACGATCCACTCGTCACTTGTCTCTACCATTTTCTCTAAGTCTGCGTTGGTACGCACTTGAGATGGCAAGTAGCTGCCAGTACCTAAAATTTTGCTATACATGAAGACTAATAATGCCTCTCGAGTAAAACCGCTTCCAAACGATCGCTTATACGGCTGGGGACTTGTCGTTTGACCTCGTGTACCGCTTCGGAAATTGCATTTACGACAGCGGATACATCAGCACTTCCATGACTTTTTATGACAATGCCGCGCAATCCTAGCAAACTTGCTCCGTTATACTGGTCGGGGTTCAATGTTTTTAGTTCAGTAAATAGTTCAGAAAACAGTATTCGTGCGATCCAACCCTTTATGGATGAGGCCAATAACTTGGCTTTTAACTTATCAATAAAGAGTTGTGCAGTACCTTCACATGCTTTTAAACATACGTTTCCAACAAAACCATCGCATACGATGACGTCAGCGACATCATCTAATAATTGGTTACCTTCAATATATCCAATATAGTTAACCGCTTGGGTTTGGTTGAGCATTTCAGCACAACGTTTCACCAAGTCATTGCCTTTGATTTCTTCCGCACCGATATTAAGAATTGCGACGCGAGCTGGGCGGCCTAAGTGCTGCTCAGCTAATGCACTCCCCATCACTGCAAATTGAAACAAAGAATCCGCATCACTCGATACATTAGCACCGAGATCAAGCATCCAAGTACGATTACCCGATGTCGTGGGTAACGCAGAAACCAATGCAGGTCTATCAATTCCGGGGAGAAGCTTCAAACGGAAACGAGAAAGCGCCATTAAAGCGCCAGTATTACCACCACTAACACAAGCATCCGCTTGACCGTCAGCGACGAGATCAATGGCAATGCCCATTGAGCTACCCGCACTATTTCTTAATGCTAACGACGGTTTTTCAGAGTTATAGATGACTCGGTCACTATGCGAAATACTCAAACGAGCATTAGGTTCGTAACCTATTTGAGATAATTGACGTGCTATCGCAGGCTTATCACCAACGAGGATCACTTTGAGCTCTGGGAAATGCGACAGTGCCTGCACGGCGGCAGGCACTGTAACGCGAAGACCGAAATCCCCGCCCATTGCATCAAGTGCAACGGTTAAATATTGCAAAGGTCAACCTTACTTGTTGATAACCTTTTTGCCACGGTAGTAACCGTCAGCAGTCACGTTGTGACGTAGGTGAGTCTCACCTGATGTTGCATCTACAGAAAGTGAAGCTGTAGTTAGTGCATCATGTGAACGACGCATGCCACGACGTGCGCGTGATTTTTTGCTCTTTTGTACGGCCATTGACCCTACTCCTTTGTCTTAACTTACAACGAATTATCGTTTTAAGTTTTTTAAAACATCAAATGGATTCGGTTTCTCTTCCACAATATCTTCCGGAAGTTCACCAAATACCAAATTATTTGAGTTAACGCTACAATCCGCGTCATCGTGCATTGCTACTTGAGGCAAGTTAATGATGAACTCATCTTCAACTAACTGTACAAGGTCGACTTCACCGTACTCATTCAGATCTACCAAATCGTACTCTTCCGGTGCGTCTTCATCAGTTTTACTACCTAAATAAGGAGTATAAATGAATTCAACTTCGCACTCATGTGCGAAAACCTCATTACAGCGTTGACACTCTAAATCAACTTCGATGTTAGCTTTACCAGAGATAACAACGAGTCGCTGTTCATCAAGCCCAAATGACAATGAAACTTGAGCGTCGCGTTTTACGCTTGCAACCGATTCTTCTAAACGCTTGAAAAGACTAGATTGGATGATGCCATCATAGTCGAGTCGTTTCTGAGCAGCTTTAGCCGGATCAACCGAGCGCGGTATCTTTACCTTTTGCATAGGGCGCGAATATATCTTCCAAATCTATTTTAGTCAAAGAAAAAGACAAAAAAGTTAGCTTTTTTATCCTTTCCACAGCGAGAATTATGTATAGCAACCGTTGTTGATATATGCTGCTACAAAACTCCCAGCAATTCTAAATCAAAATGCAAAATTACCAACTAGTTTTAGCGTCAACATCCCCTTTTCGGCAGCAATTACTTAAAAAGCTCGGTTTGCCATTTGTCACCGCTTCTCCTCAATGTGATGAAACAGCGCATCGGAGTGAATCTCCGCAAGCCTTAGTTACTCGATTAGCTGAAGAAAAAGCTCGCTCTTGCACAATAAACCAAGCCAGTTTAGTTATCGGTTCAGATCAAGTCTGCGTTATTAACGGCGAAATCGTAGGTAAGCCTCATACCAAAGAACAAGCCATCACCCAGCTTCTTAAACAAAGTGGTAAAGCAATAACCTTTTATACTGGGCTTGCTCTATACAATTCGTGTAGTAATACATGCTTGGTAGACATTGATACGTTTACTGTTCATTTTAGAAACCTTTCGCTGGAAATGGCAACAGCTTACGTTGAAAAAGAACAGCCCCTACAATGTGCTGGCAGCTTTATGAGTGAAGGTCTTGGCATTGCTTTATTTGAACGTTTAGAAGGTGATGACCCAAATACATTAGTCGGATTACCACTCATAAAACTGGTCAAATTACTTGAGTCGCAAGGTGTGAATATATTGTAAGCGCGCTGTTTTTAGCAAAAAATCCGTGTTCACTCAATTGCCGAGTCAACACGGGTATTTTTAAGCATTTCGCAGTTTAGCTAAGACTTGTTCTAACTGATTATCTAATGGGGCGCTAATATCCATTTGCTCTTCAGTTGCAGGATGGATAAAACGAATATTGGCCGCGTGTAAAAACAGCCTATCTAGACCTACTTGTCCTGTATAAGCGTCAAATCGACGATCACCATAACGATCATCCCACGCAATTGGATGCCCAGTATATTGAGTGTGGACACGAATTTGATGTGTTCGGCCAGTAATTGGGCTCGCCTGTAGCAAGGTTGCTTGCTCAAATTGCTCTAGGATTTTAAAGCGAGTCTCAGATGGCTTACCATTTGGATTAACGCGCACGATACTATTTACTTCATTTTTTAGTAACGGTGCATTGACCACTTTACAGCTACACTTCCATTGCCCCATCACCAATGCGAAATAGTATTTTTGAACTGTTTTTTCTCGAAATTGAGCTTGAAGATGGCGTAAAGCCGAACGCTTTTTCGCTACCAATAAAATACCAGACGTGTCTCGGTCAATACGATGCACCAACTCTAAGAAACGAGCCTCAGGACGCAGCGCACGCAGCGCTTCTATTGCGCCAAATTTCAAGCCACTACCACCATGTACTGCCGTGCCAGACGGTTTATTGAGGATCAACACATGGTCATCTTCAAAAATAATGCAACGCTCTAACTCAGCCACTTTATTCAGTTTAGTATTAGGAGCTGTGGTTTCGTTGGCTGACTGCTCAATATTGACCGGTGGAATACGCACCACATCGCCAGCACACAGTTTATACTCTGCTTTGATCCGTTTTTTGTTTACACGCACCTCTCCTTTACGCAGGATGCGATAAATCATACTTTTAGGAATTGTTTTTAATTGGTTGCGCAAGAAGTTATCAATGCGCTGACCAGCCATATCTTCATCTATGTCGATGAGTTGGACTTGGGTTCTAATTTCGCTCATAGTGGTATTGTAACACTGTGAATCGCGTAAATTCATATTTTCTTAGCAAGAGAAATATATTTTCATCGCTTCTTTACCCTTAAATTGATGATAATTGCACCAATCAAAATGTGACTGTGGATAAAATTAATAATTACTCCGTAATATTTCCCACTTAAAGTAGATAAAACTCTTTTAAAACAGAGAACTAACAATATCACTTTTACGCCTATTTCCTTTTTTTTGACCTGTTCATAACAAAGCAGATTGCTGTGTTTACCTGTCACTGCTATAGTTCACAGCTGCAATGGATGAATTGGTGATTTTTTATTCTTTACCGTTCATTTTAGAGCAAAATAGTGAGTAGACAGCTAAGCGTCAGTGTGCTGCATATGGCGTAAGACACTATTGAGCGAAGCTATCTTGTTGCTCTACTCATCGTCATTTCATGTTGAGTAATTTCCGCCATATATGCGGATCGCAGGCAATCGTGTGCGTGTGATAACTGAAGTGCCCTAGAGCATCCCCTCCAGCCGGGAGGCTGCACCTTTAAGTCATGGGATCTGGCACCGTGAAAACGAACCGAAGCAACAAGATCAATAATCAAAACTAAAGAAAGATAACGAGATTTTTAAATGAAAAGAATGTTAATTAACGCCACTCAAAAAGAAGAGTTGCGTGTTGCGTTGGTAGATGGCCAGCGACTTTTTGATCTAGACATCGAGAGTCCAGGACATGAATCCAAAAAAGCGAATATTTATAAAGGACGTATCACCCGTGTTGAACCAAGTTTAGAAGCTGCTTTTGTAGATTACGGCGCTGAACGTCACGGCTTCCTTCCCCTCAAAGAGATTGCTCGCGAATACTTCCCCGAAGGTTATACCTATCAAGGCCGCCCAAGCATTAAAGAAGTGCTTAGAGAAGGTCAAGAAGTCATTGTTCAAGTAGAAAAAGAAGAGCGAGGCAGCAAAGGCGCTGCATTAACGACTTTTGTTTCTCTTGCTGGCAGTTACTTAGTTCTGATGCCGAATAACCCTCGTGCTGGCGGTATTTCACGTCGTATCGAAGGCGACGAGCGTACCGAACTAAAAGCAGCACTAAGTACTCTTGAATTACCTCAAGGTATGGGTTTAATTGTTCGTACGGCAGGCGTAGGCAAAAGCGCAGAAGAACTTGAGTGGGATCTAAACGTCCTGCTTAACCACTGGAGTGCAATTAAACAAGCCTCAGAACTACATCCTGCACCATTACTTATCCACCAGGAAAGTAACGTTATTGTACGTGCCATTCGCGACTATTTACGCCGCGACATCGGCGAAATCCTCATTGATAGCAATACTATTTATGAACGTGCTCTTGAGCATATTCAGTTAGTGCGCCCAGACTTTGTCAGCCGTGTTAAAAAATACGATGGTGAAGTGCCACTATTTAGTCATTACCAAATCGAAAGCCAAATTGAGTCGGCTTTCCAACGAGAAGTTCGCCTACCATCTGGTGGTTCGATCGTCATCGACCCGACTGAAGCACTGACCTCTATTGATATCAACTCCGCTCGCGCTACTAAAGGCGGAGATATCGAAGAAACGGCTCTCAATACCAACTTAGAAGCTGCAGACGAAATTGCTCGCCAATTGCGCCTACGTGATTTAGGTGGTCTAGTCGTTATTGACTTTATTGATATGACTCCAGTGCGCCATCAACGTGAAGTTGAAAACCGTTTACGCGATGCAGTTCGTCTTGATAGAGCTAGAGTTCAGATTGGTCGTATTTCTCGCTTTGGTCTGCTTGAAATGTCTCGCCAACGTCTAAGCCCATCTCTAGCAGAGGCAAGCCATCATATCTGTCCTCGTTGTTCTGGCACTGGTGTTGTTCGTGATAATGAATCTCTAGCGCTATCTGTACTACGTTTGATCGAAGAAGAAGCGTTAAAAGATAACACTGCGCAAGTTTTAGCGGTGGTACCAGTTCCTATCGCCTCTTACTTGCTGAATGAGAAACGCCGCTCTATCAGCCATATCGAACGCATCCAAGAAGTTAATATCACTATTGTTCCAAATTCTGATATGGAAACTCCTCATTTCGAGGTTATCCGTGTTCGTGAAGGTGAAGAGCAAGACATCCTGTCTTATATGGTACCTAAAAAGCTTGAAGCTCTAAAAGAAGCCGAAAGTAAAGAACCTTCAGAGGCAGATTTCAGACCAAAACGTATTGAAGAGCCAGCTCTGAAAGGCTTTGCTGCACCAGCTCAAGCGCAAGCAGCCCCTGCTCCAGCGCCAAAAGCGGCTCAACCTGTTGTAAAAGAAAACGTGGTTGAAGAAAGTGCTAAACCTGGTTTATTCAGTCGTATATTTAAAGCTATCGGCAGCCTATTCTCTGCACCTGTTGAAGAAAAGAGCACAGAAAAAGAGCAAGAAAAACCAGAAAACAAACGTAGCCAACAACCACGTCAGCGTCGTGACCGCAACGACCAACGTCGCCGCAATAACCGCGATAATGCTAATCGTGACAAGAATAAGCGCAAGCCTGTTGCTGCTGAAAGCACTTCTGAAAAAGAAGTAACTCCGGCTGAACAGAGCAAACCGCAAACTCGTAAACCACGACAAGATCGTCGTAATAAGCGCGATGACCTAAAGACAGAAAAACTTGCAGAACAAGGTCAGCAACTTGCAGTAGAAGCACAACAAGCTGAACAAAAAGATGTTAAGACCGAAGAAAAAACGGCCAAAGTTAAAGAACGCCGTCAGCGCCGTAAACTGAATAAACAAGTTCGAGTGAAAGATCAAGCCGCTGCAAAAGAAGCAGTAGTAGCCATCGCTTCACAAGATACAGCGACTGTTGCTGAAGCCATCGAAACTGTAAAAGCCGAGTCAGTCAAAACCACTGAGCCAACAACGGTTGTGTCTGATGATGCAAATAACAAAGATGAGCAAAATCAGCGCCGTAATCGTCGTTCACCTCGTCACTTACGTGCAAGTGGTCAACGCCGTCGTCGCGGTCGTGACCGTCGCCCTAACCCATTCCGCCTTCGTAAAGGTGGAGTTGCATCACCAGAAATGGCAATGGGTAAAGTGATGCCTCGTTATGACCTAGCTAAAGCTCCAACTCAAGCACCTCGCCAAGAAGAGAAAGTTGAAGCTCCGGTTGTTGAGGCCGTAGCAACAGTTGTAACAGATACTACCACTAAGGTCATCGGTGGCTTCGCATGTCCAGAAATGGCAATGGGCAAAGTGATTATTCGCAGCGCCGCAGAACCAAAAGCTGAAACGCCAGTACAAGCACCTGTTGAGGTTGTTGTTGAAACACCACAACCAGTGGAAGTGGCTGAAATAGCGACGGTAAAAGAAGTTAAAACTCCAGAACCGGTTGAAAAACCAGTGGCAACTTCAAACATTTCACTACCTAAAATCATTAAAGCTCATGCTTGTGCACCGATGGCAAAAGCGCCAGGTTCAAACGAACTAAAAGAGATTGAAGTGGTTTCGGCTCCATTGCGTTCAGAACGCTATGAAGCTCGTGGTGCAGGCAGTCAAGTTGCCCGCAGCCAAGCAGGTTCAGCAATGAGTAAACCTCAAAGCATTTAGCATTAGCTATACCATCGAAAGGGCTGCTTTATTGCAGCCCTTTTTACTTATCTCGAGGAAACCATTTACCACAAATATGATTCAATACTTGCTTCATTATTGAACTTAATCACAGTTTTCTGTAGCATTCCCCGCTTCGAGCCGACGACGTTTCTCTACTCCATTGCTCTTTTTTAATACATTTTGCTTGGATTACATTTAAGAGTGGACGGTTGGACTACATTCATTATTCGCAAACACTGAGTACTCATGTTCGAATTTCCAAAATTTTCTAAGCACTCTGTAAAAAATGATGTGCTTTCTGGTTTAACCGTTGCCCTTGCTCTGGTTCCAGAAGCTGTAGCTTTTGCCTTTGTTGCTGGTGTTGACCCAATGGTTGGACTATATGCCGCCTTTATTGTTGGTCTGATCACTTCTATTTTTGGCGGCCGCCCTGGTATGATTTCTGGCGCAACTGGCGCTATGGCCGTGGTAATGGTAAGCCTAGTTGCAACCCATGGTGTCCAATATCTTTTTGCGGCAATCTTATTTGCAGGGCTGCTGCAAATTACCGCTGGTATCTTCAAGTTAGGTAAGTTTATTCGCATGGTGCCTCACCCTGTGATGATTGGTTTCGTCAATGGCTTGGCAATTGTGATCTTCTTAGCTCAACTTGGTCAATTTAAAGCGCCAGATTTATCAGGAGCACTTAGTTGGCTGCCAAGCGATCAAATGTTCCTAATGCTGGGGCTGGTTGCTCTAACCATGGCGATTATTCATTTCTTACCTAAACTAACAACAGCCGTCCCTTCTTCGTTAGTGGCTATTGTGACCATCACGCTATTGGTCCAAGGTCTGAGTTTAGATACTCGAACTGTGGTGGATTTCTTACGCACAATGTCTGGAAATGAAGCAGCAACGCTTGCTGGTACCTTACCAACATTCGCAATTCCAAGCGTACCGTTCACTTGGGAAACGCTACAAATCATTCTTCCTTATTCAATTATTTTAGCCGCGATCGGTTTAATTGAATCCTTGCTTACACTTACAGTATTGGATGAAATGACAAACACTCGCGGCCAATCAAACCGTGAATGTGTCGGTCAAGGTTTAGCTAATATCACTTGTTCAATGTTTGGCGCAATGGGTGGTTGTGCGATGATCGGTCAATCGATGATCAACGTAAACTCGGGCGGTCGCGGACGCCTATCTGGTATAGTTGCAGCCGTGATGCTGTTGTGCTTTATTTTATTCGCTTCAGCACTGATTGAAATGATCCCGCTGGCTGCACTGGTTGGTGTGATGTTTATGGTCGTGATTGGAACCTTCGAATGGGCAACGTTTAAACTTGCTCGCCGCGTACCGAAGCAGGACTTCTTTGTCATTGTATTGGTAACGGTAGTAACGGTACTCACTGATTTAGCCATCGCTGTGGCAGTCGGTGTGGTTACATCAGCACTCATGTTTGCATGGGAACACGCAAAACATATTTACGCCAGTAGCCAAATCAATGCTGAAGGCTCTAAGGTTTATCATATTAATGGACCTATCTTCTTTGGCTCTGCAGCAAACTTCCTTGAGTTATTTGATGCACAAAACGACCCACAGGATGTCATCGTTGATTTCGCACGCTCACGAGTAGCGGACCATTCAGCAATTGAAGCCATTGAAACGATCGCCGAAAGATATACTGCGCTTGGAAAAACGCTGCATTTACGACATTTAAGCCAAGACTGTCGTGCTCTGTTACATAAAGCAGGTAGCTTGGTTGAAATTAATGTAAAAGAAGATCCTAGCTACAAAGTTGCCACCGATGTTTTAGCTGGCTAACTTGCACATCTTCTCTTAAGAATAAGGCTTCCGATGGAAGCCTTATTACCTTTCACTTGTTGCATATCCCAGCGTCCCATAGCATGATGCTATGGACTAAGCTAAAAAGTTAATAGTAAATTTGCTTAACCCATCTTCCATATTTTCTAAGCTGCCTGTGCGGCAGTGAACTGTAGTTAACCTGAGATCGGTTTAAGCCATCGCCATCAATCCTGATTTTTCAGTGGTTGTTATGTTCAACGATGGCTTTTCTGGTTTTAGGCAGTACGTAATTAACCCACCAAGTAAGTTCAACATGAATCCATGCAGACTCCTGTGTCTAGAATGCTCTATCTGAGAAATATTCTTTAGTTGGTCGTTGATGGTTTCAATGATGAACCGCTTAGATAACATCGAGCGAGGTTTATCTTATGCAGAACTCCTAACTAAGTATGGATTAACTCGTTTTACTTTTTGCCGACTAAGCAAAATAAAAGCTCTCGCAGCTTATTCCATTTTATAATTGCATCATGCATACCTCTTAAGGTTGGGTTCTGATAATTTACTTAAACCCAAGTCATCAAAAATGAGTAACACACAAGGAACAATAATGGATGCCAGTAGGGTTGCTGATATCAAGCCAAAGGCGATACTGGCAATCAGTGGGATCAGGAACTGCGCCTGAGTACTGCTCTCGGTTAACAAAGGTAACAGCCCGGCAAAGGTGGTTAGCGAGGTGATAAAGATAGCTCGGAATCGGTCATGAACGGCCTCACGGCAAGCCTCCATCAAGCTGACGCCTTTGGCTATGTTCTCTTTAATAAAGGTTACTAGCAGAATATTGTCGTTCACGACAATACCGGCAAGCGTTGCAAAGCCAACCAGACTCGGAATCGTCAAATCGATTCCCATTCCCAAGTGCCCCCAAACGACACCTATCCACCCCATGGGAATGGCGAGTAATACCGCAATCGGTTGAGTATAGCTTTGGAATAAAAAGGTCAGGATCAAATAAATACCGATGACACCCATAGCAAAAAAGGTTTGCAGGGATGAGCCGGTATCGGCGCTTTCTTTGTTTTGTCCCTGAGAAACAAAGCTAACATCTGGGAAACTCTTTTTAGCATTGGGGACAAACGTCGTGTAGAACTGCTGCATTATTTCTCTGGAGTTGGCGATTTGGGTGTTGATATTGCCTTGAACTGTTACCGTATTAATACCGTTGATTCGGTTAATTCTAGAGAATGTTTGCTGTTCTTCAAAATCAGCCACGACAGACAACGGAACAAGTCTACCGTTGGAAGCCGTCACCATGAGGTCCTTTAGCTCGTGCAAACTCGCTTGGTGAGTAAACTCGTCAAGACGGACAGTAATATCAATAATCTCACCGCTCTGGAAAACAGTCAGATCCGTACTGCCTTTTACCGCGCTGCGAAGTGTCTGGGCTAGCTGTGCTGAGTTAACGCCCATAACACCCGCTTCGTCTTTAAGTTTTACGTGAATTTCAGATCTACCGTAACGCAGATCACTGGAAAGGTTAAAGACGCCATCAAAGCCTTTCAGCCACTTGATAAGAGAGCGGCTTACCTTATCTAGTTCTTCAAGAGAGTTACCCTGAACACGAATATCAATACCATTGCCTGCAAGCCCCCGTTCTTTATCGGTAAACTTAAGTGAAACGACGTCTGCAGTGGGGCCTGTCTTCTCCTTCCAGCTTTGCACCAGATATTTGATGCTCTCTTGACGCAGCTGCGCCGGAAGTAAATCCGCACTGACTGTCGCCATATGAGGCCCAGATTCGTTGGCATCAATATTGGTGTTGTACATAATGGTTTTGCTTTTCACCAGTGGCTCTGAATCGGGAAATTTTTCCGAATATTCCTGATTTATTTTATCCAGAGCTTTGGATATTTTTGCAACCACGTCCTCTGTTTGAGAAAGCAGGCTTCCTTGAGGCAGAAGAACACGCGCCTGAAGCGTGTCACTTTCCAGTGATGGCATCGCTTTAAATTTAAGAAGCCCTGCGGAGAAGGTTGCAGTTGAGAGCAGTACGACCATAGTCAGAATGCCCAGTGTCAGGTAAGGCGCATTCATTGCTTTAACAAACAGAGGAACAAAGAACTTGTCTCTTACTCTTTCAAAACTTCCGATAAACTTTTCTCGCACAGGATTTGATCCTGATTCCAAATGGCTGTGCGCAAGGTGCGCCGGAAGAATCAAAAAAGCTTCAATCAGGCTTACTAGCAGAGTAATTAGCAAAACAATCGGAATATAACGCAGCACCTCTCCCATATTTCCGCTCAGGAACATTAGTGGGCCAATGACCATCAAGGTTGTGGCAAATGAGGCGATAACACCGGGAAGTACCTGTGTGGTGCCTTTAATTGCTGCTTCAACTGGCGATATACCCGCCTGCCTTTTGGCTGCGATATTTTCTGCAATGATCAGAGAGTCATCCATTAACAGGCCGATAGCAACAATGAGGCCAACCATGGTCATCATATTCAAGGTATAGCCCAGCATATACATGGCAAAGATTGCACCTAGGAATGAGACAGGAAGCCCCAGCGCTACCCAGAAGCTAAAGCGAAGATTAAAGAAGGCCCAGAGCATCAGAAATGCCAGTGCCAGCCCCTGAACACCGTTGCTGGTTAAGATTCTCAGCCTATCTTCAATATTAACGCTGACATCCTGAGTAATGGTAAATTCCACACCTTGTGGCGCTCTCATCTGCTCTTTTTCGACGAGATTAATAATCGCCTCTTTTACCCTCAGAGAATCCTGGGAATAGGTTTTGGAGATTTGCAGTAGGGCCGCTCGCTGGCCTTGAAAGATAATTTGATCCTCTTCATTGGCGAACTTCTGTTCAATTTCTGCAATATCACCCAGTGTAACCTGAGTACCAAGCTCGCTGGATTTCACTATGATTTTTTTAAAGTCGTCGACTTCGCTACCCAGTTGATTAAAACGTACACTGAGTTCTTCAAGATCGTTAGTAAACACGCCTGCAGGGGTGCTTATACTTTGTTGCTGAACAAGGTTGGACAGGTCAGAAATACTGAGTCCGTATTGCTTAAGCTTCCATTGAGAAACACGAATTTCTATCTCTTGTTCGGAGAAGCCGCCAACGGAAACCTGCGCGATTAATGGATGTGATTTTATCCTGCGTTTAACATCCTGAGCATAAAGGTAGAGATCGTTTGTAGACATATTTCCAGTTATAGCGACGCTTGCTACCGTTGCGATCCTGTCTAGTTTCGTTACGGTTATCTGCTCAACCCTGTCGGGAAAATCACTGATGGAGTTTACTTGTTGCTGAATATCTGAGGTGAGTGCATCGATATTTTCGCCGTCATCAATTTCAGCATTGCCGATAGCCATGTTCTCTCTGGCATCGCAGGTTAACTCTTTGATTCCGTTTAGCTTATCTACAGCCTCTTCTAGCGGGGTACAAATTTCTTCGACTACTTCAGAAGGGGAAGCGCCCGGATAACTGACTCGAATTTCGATCTCTTTAGTTTGGGTTATCGGGAAGGTGTCTTTTTGCAGCTTCGGTAGTGCAAAAGCACCGAGCAAAAGTATCGCAACCATCAGCACATTGGCACCGGTCGCGTGACGGGCGAAGAATGAAATCATAATTTGACCTCACTCTTTGGTTTATCTAATTTAAATCCGGTTTCTTTATCCAACCACTGGTTGATATTTTTATCGGGTTGCGGTTTAAGCAACATTCCCTCTACTGCTGGTGAAAGCTTGCTTAATACAACAATATCGTCCTTCTGAATGCCAGATTTGATAACAGCAACTTGACCTTGCACAAAATCAACCTTTACCGGCTGAATTTTCAGTTTACCGTCCTGAACCAAATAGATTTTATCGTTATGGATAGCGGTCAGGGGAAGTAGGGTCTGCTTGCTCATCACTGGTGCTTTCAAGGTCACTTTTACAAAGGTGTCTCTAATGAGAGGTGGACGTTGGCCCGGAGACGCCTGCTTGAGCGGATTGTCAATTTGCACCACGATGCTCTGGCTTTGTGTCTGTGCATCAATATGCCCACCCGAACGACTGACGTTCGCATCCCATGAGATAAGGTGCTCTCCAACATTCAGCTCGACAATTGCCTCAAGGCCTGTGTAGTCGTTACTGTTTGCTTTACTCAGCACTTCCGATCTTCTCAAAGGGCGCATTTTACCAAGCGGGAACTGAGCATTGATCTCAACCGCATCGATACCATCGGCTTTTAGCATGATCTCGCCTTTGTTAACGTATTCTGCCAGACCAACCATTTTATCTGTAACTCTTACATCGAAAGGTGCTTTAATGATGGTGCGCTCAAGATCGCGTTTGGCTAAAGCCAGTTCTGTCAGCAGTACCTTTTGTGTCGCTTTATTAATTGCAAGGTTATTTTTTTGTGTCTGGAACTGCTGTTGACTGTTGAGAAGATCTTTGGTGGCTTTATCTTTGTCTGTTTTGGATATATGCCCGGATTTACTCAGGCGAACCGTACGCTCATATTCTGATTTCTGCACTTGATACTCTTGCTCAGAAATATTCAGCGTTTCCAGAATCGTTTGGTCGGTGAGTTTTGCGACTTCAAGTTCAGCCTCTAGACGGGCGATAGAGAGTTGATAAGAAGAGGGATCCAGTCTGAGAATTTCATTGCCTTGTTTGATTATGTTGCCATCGTGAAAGTTATCATTTATCCAGACTACCGCACCTTCCAATTCCGCTTGTGCTTCCCAATCTCTTGCGGGTTGGGTGTGACCATAACCAATAGCAGAGGGTTGGATGTCTCGTGGCGCAACTTTAAGTACCCTCACCACTTTTTCCCCTTTATTATCAATTATCTTTGGTGGCTCGGCTTTCATTGCTGGTGCAGATACGAGTATTGCAACACCAATAAGAACGGGAGGGATAAATAAAAATCTTTGCGTCCATTTAAATCTTTTCATGCAATACCCTGTATAAATTAGTACAAATTACATTAGAATCCTCTAAACAAAGGTAACATATTACTATCCTGTTCTGTTTTGACTTTGTTCACTTTTATAAACATAGAATCACTTTGGAATAACAAGGTTCCCGAACTACAAAGGTTAGATTATTAAAAGGGTTTTGGCTTTTGGGCAACGATGTGCAGCATGAGTACCGAGACTTAATGAGGCATGTAAAACTTACTGGCATTAGCGACAAATTTTTCAATCAGGAATTAGGAAATATAACCCTGTACGTCATAGCCTTGTTGGCTATTCATCGGGATCCTGTTGATCAGCATAAGAAGATTGATACTGGTAACTTAGCATTCCACTGCTCTCGATATCATTCATCTCTAATAAATGCCTCGGCTGCAACAAAGCCTTGGGGGAAAGGGGGGGAATAACTCTCAGTCCATAACTTCCCACTCATTAATGAACAAAATCCCACCAACAATCTAAAACCTTATCTTTCCTTGGTTGTTATTACCCTTGCAAAGCACGATAATGACCGGATCGGAATTTAAGATTGATATAACTATGACCGAATATTTTTTGTTGTTAGTTGGCACAGTACTGGTCAACAACTTTGTACTGGTAAAGTTTTTGGGGCTTTGCCCTTTTATGGGTGTCTCAAAAAAACTAGAAACGGCAATAGGCATGGGGTTGGCGACGACATTCGTTCTAACCTTAGCCTCTGTGTGTGCCTACCTAGTTGAAAACTACATACTCCACCCATTAGGCATTGAATACCTGCGCACGATGAGCTTTATCTTAGTTATTGCAGTGGTGGTGCAATTTACCGAAATGGTGGTACACAAAACCAGCCCAACGTTGTATCGCCTACTTGGTATTTTTCTTCCTTTGATCACAACTAACTGCGCTGTTTTGGGTGTGGCTCTGCTCAATATCAACGAGAACCACAATTTTATTCAGTCCATTATTTATGGGTTTGGTGCTGCCGTCGGGTTTTCATTGGTATTGATTCTGTTTGCCTCAATGCGTGAACGCATCAGCGTGGCCGATGTACCCACGCCTTTTAAAGGGGCCTCTATCGCGATGATCACCGCAGGTCTTATGTCTCTTGCTTTTATGGGCTTTACGGGGTTAGTGAAACTGTAATATGAGTACGATACTAATCGCTGTTCTTGCGCTTGCTGCTCTAGCCGCCATTTTTGGTGCTATTTTGGGCTTTGCTTCTATCCGCTTTAAAGTGGAAGCAGACCCTATCGTCGATCAAATTGACGCTATTTTACCGCAAACTCAATGCGGGCAATGTGGATACCCAGGTTGTCGTCCTTACGCAGAAGCCATCGCTGGCGGAGACAAAATCAATAAATGCCCACCAGGTGGCCAGGCAACCATCGAAAAACTGGCCGATTTAATGGGCGTCGAAGCAGAAGAGTCAGCCCACGACCTTGATAATAAAGTGAAGACCGTAGCATTTATTCATGAAGATATGTGCATCGGCTGCACAAAATGCATTCAAGCTTGCCCTGTGGATGCGATTGTCGGCGGCACTAAAGCACTGCATACCGTTATAAAATCGGAATGTACTGGTTGTGACCTTTGTGTTGCGCCTTGTCCAACTGACTGTATTGAAATGATTCCATTAGAACAAACCACCGATACTTGGAAGTGGCAAATGAACGCCATTCCTGTTGTTGATGTTACCGATTCTGCATCTCAATCGCAGAAAAGCGTGAATTAAGGACTGGTATGTTGCCATTAATTGAACAAATTAGAACGGGTGCGCTTTGGAATTTTCCTGGCGGCATTCACCCACCAGAAAATAAACGTCAATCAAACCAAACACCATTGATTGACGCATCCATTCCCAACGAAATCGTGTTGCCTTTAAAGCAACATATTGGCCGCGCAGGTAATTTATTGGTAACGGTTGGTGAGCGTGTACTAAAAGGACAACCTTTAACCCAGTATACATCAACCTTCATGCTGCCTGTGCATGCTCCTACCTCGGGAACAATTTCTGCAATTGAACCACGTACTACCGCACACCCTTCAGGGCTGAGCGAAATGTGTATCGTCATAACAGCAGACCAACAAGATGAATGGATCGCGCGCACTCCTATAGCTGATTACCAACAGAAGACACCAGAACAACTGATTGAAGTGATTCGCCAAGCGGGTATTTCAGGGCTAGGTGGCGCAGGTTTCCCAACAGCTAAAAAAATACAATCGGGCTTGGCTCGTACAGAAATACTGATCATTAATGCGGCCGAGTGTGAACCTTACATTACCGCCGATGACGTTTTGATGCAGCAACATGCAGAAGAAATCATCCTAGGCATTAGCATCGTTGAACACATACTCAAACCAAAATTGACCATCATTGGTATTGAAGATAACAAACCCGAAGCAATTCGAGCATTAGAAAAAGCGGCTACTAATAAAAACATCGTGATCCGCGTTATCCCAACTAAATACCCGTCTGGTGGCGAAAAGCAGCTGATTAAGCTGCTGACTAACCAAGAAGTTCCCGTCGGGAAAATTCCAGCAGATATCGGACTTATGGTGCAAAATGTTGGGTCAATTTATGCTATTAAGCGTGCTGTAATTAACGGTGAGCCGTTAATCAACCGGGTGGTAACACTAACTGGCAAGACGTTCAAGCAACCTCGTAATGTATGGGTATTGCTAGGCACTTCCGTGCAACATTTACTGGAACAGTTTGGTTATACCGCAGATAAAAAACTGTCTCGGTTGATTATGGGTGGCCCAATGATGGGCTTTACCTTGCCTCACTCTCAGGTGCCCATCACCAAAACAACCAACTGTATTCTTGCTCCTACACGTAAAGAAATTGCATCGTCACAACACGAAATGGAATGTATTCGCTGTGGGCAATGTGCTGAAGTTTGTCCCGCATCATTACTCCCCCAACAACTACAATGGCATGCAAAAGCACAAGAATATGACAAGTGTGAAGAACTGCATCTACAGGACTGTATTGAGTGTGGTGCATGCGCTTATGTGTGCCCTAGTGAAATTCCTTTGGTGCAGTATTATCGTCAAGCAAAAGCGGAAATAAAAACACGTAAGCAAGAAGCTGAAGCAGCAGAGCGTGCCAAGCTACGCTTTGAAGAGAAAAAAGCACGCTTAGAAAGAGATAAAGCTGAGCGTGAAAATCGCTTTAAGAAAGCCGCTGATGAACGCCGTCAAGAGATGAAAAAAACAGGTGGTGATGATGCTGTTGCTGCAGCTATCGCACGCGTTAAAGCACAAAAAGCCCAAGCTGAAACTAAGGATTCACCTGACGTTAAACCTGCAGTGGCAGCCGCTATAGCCAGAGCAAAAGCTAAACAGGCGCAAGCACTTCAAGCAGGCGAAACGCAACCTGATAATTCTGAAATGATAAAGCTCCGAGAAGAGCGAAAACGCCAAGCAAGAGAGCGAAAAGCGCAATCGAGCGGTGCCGGAGAGCCTGTGGTTACTGACACTACGGATAAAAAATCGGCAGTGGCGGCGGCCATTGCGCGTGCTAAAGCGCGTAAAGCCGAGCAACAAACAGAGCCGTCACACACTCAAACACCAGTGGAACCGGCTGAGCAAGACGACCCCAAAAAAGCCGCAGTGGCGGCGGCCATTGCGCGTGCTAAAGCACGCAAAGCCGAGCAACAAACAGAGCCGTCACACACTCAAACACCAGTGGAACCAACTGAGCAAGACGACCCCAAAAAAGCCGCGGTAGCTGCGGCCATAGCACGAGCTAAAGCACGCAAAGCCGAGCAACAAACAGAGCCGTCACACACTCAAACACCAGTGGAACCAACTGAGCAAAACGACCCCAAAAAAGCCGCGGTAGCGGCGGCCATTGCGCGTGCTAAAGCGCGTAAAGTCGAGCAACAAACAGAGCCGTCACACACTCAAACACCAGTGGAACCAACTGAGCAAGACGACCCGAAAAAAGTCGCGGTGGCGGCGGCCATTGCGCGTGCTAAAGCGCGTAAAGCCGAGCAACAAACAGAGCCGTCACACACTCAAACACCAGTGGAACCGGCTGAGCAAGACGACCCCAAAAAAGCCGCGGTGGCAGCGGCCATTGCGCGTGCTAAAGCACGTAAAGCCCAACAACAAAAACAAGTTAATGAAAACAATGAGGAGAATGAGTAGTGGCCTTTTTTATTGCCAGCTCCCCCCACGTGCACAGTAAGCGCAGCACCTCAGACTTGATGAAGTGGGTAGCTTTGTGCGCTATCCCTGGACTGATTGCACAAAGTTATTTCTTCGGTTGGGGCACTATTATTCAGCTCATATTGGCCATTGTGATTGCTTTATCACTTGAAGCCGGAGTAATGCTGCTGCGCAAACGCAACCCAACTCGCTCGCTGAGTGATTACAGCGCATTGGTCACCGCATGGTTGTTAGCTATTGCCATTCCTCCGATGTCACCTTGGTGGGTGCTGTTTATTGGTCTGCTTTTTGCCATTGTGATCGCAAAGCATCTATATGGCGGAATCGGACAAAACCCCTTCAACCCAGCAATGGTTGCTTATGTGGTTTTGCTGATCTCATTTCCAGTACAGATGACCAGTTGGATAGCACCGAACGCATTGGCACCAGAGCCCATTTCATTTAGTGATGCATTTTCACTCATTTTTAGCGGCTTTAATATTGAAGGGCTTTCACTACAACAAATTCGAACCGGCATTGATGGCGTTACTATGGCAACACCACTAGATTCGGTAAAAACATCACTACGCGCAGGTCAAACTGTGTCTGAAGCCATGACGCATCCACAATTTAGTGGCTTAGCGGGTATTGGTTGGGAATGGGTCAACCTCGCCTATCTAGCCGGTGGACTACTACTAATAAAGCTGCGAGTCATTAATTGGCATATTCCTGTTGCTGTGCTGGGTGGTTTGCTGTTTGCCAGCCTTATCACTCAACTTATTGCTCCAGGAACAACAGCATCACCGCTGATTCATTTACTTTCTGGTGCAACAATGTTGGGGGCATTCTTTATCGCCACCGATCCTGTCACCGCCTCGACCACAGTAAAAGGTCGTCTTATTTACGGTGCATTCATTGGCATGATGGTCTTTGTTATTCGCAGTTGGGGTGGTTTTCCCGATGGAGTTGCCTTTGCCGTATTGCTAGCAAACATGTGTGTACCGTTGATCGACTACTACACTAAACCTCGTGCTTATGGTCATTAAGGAGCACTATGTTAACCACCATTCGTAAAAACGGTTTGATCCTTGCTATCTTTGCTTGTGCTTCGACAGGCGTTGTAGCCTTAACTCAGTATCTCACTGAAGAGCAAATAAGCAGACAAGAGCAAGCGCAGTTGCAGTCGATCCTCAACCAAGTCATTGCTCATGATGCACATGATAATGAGCTATATAAATCCTGCACACTGATTAAAGACCCAGCACTAGGAACTGAGCAGCAGATGCATGCTTATATTGCAACGCTCAACGGTCAGCCGAGCGCGTTAGCGATTGAAGCAATCGCACCTGATGGCTATAACGGTGCAATAAAAATCATTATAGGTATCCAACAAGATGGAACGATCACTGGCACGCGAGTTTTAGCGCATCAAGAAACTCCGGGGCTGGGTGATAAAATAGACCTGCGTGTCACAGACTGGATATTGAATTTCACAGGCAAACAAGTGACTGCACAGAATCTGGATACTTGGAAGGTGCGCAAAGATGGCGGACAATTTGACCAGTTCACTGGCGCAACTATCACACCAAGAGCGGTAGTGAAAGCAGTGAAAAATACGGTTGTTTTTGTTAACAACAACCGTGAACAGTTATTAGCTCAACCTTTTGACTGCCAAGGAGCCAACGATGACTGACCACAAAACGCTAATTAAAAATGGTATGTGGAGCAACAACCCAGCGTTAGTACAGCAACTTGGGTTATGTCCATTGCTTGCCGTATCGTCAACCGTGACCAATGCCTTAGGTTTGGGCATCGCAACCTTATTGGTTCTGGTGTGCTCTAATGTCACTATCTCTTTGGTTAGAGATTGCGTACCAAAAGAAGTCCGTATCCCCGTCTTTGTGATGATCATCGCCGCACTGGTTACCTGCGTGCAATTGTTGATGAACGCTTACGCTTACGGCTTGTATCTCTCGCTTGGGATCTTCATTCCTCTCATTGTAACCAACTGCATCATCATTGGCCGCGCTGAAGCATTTGCATCAAAAAATGCAGTATTACCTTCTGCTCAAGATGGATTTTGGATGGGTATGGGTATGACCACTATTTTAGTGGTTCTAGGTGCAATGCGCGAAGTGATTGGCAATGGCACACTGTTTGATGGCGCCGATTTATTGCTAGGAGATTGGGCGACCGTACTGCGTATCGAAATATTCCATTTTGATAACAGCTTCTTGCTTGCCCTGCTTCCACCTGGTGCGTTTATTGGGGTCGGTTTTTTGATTGCGGCTAAAAACATTATCGATAGTAATATTGCTGCTCGCCAGCCAAAAGAACAAAAGCCAACCATAGAACGAGCACGTGTGACCAACGCCTAATATAAGTCAAAATACAAAGGAAGCAGCCAGCACGATGAACAATAGCAAACGAGTCGAGATTCTCGAACGCTTAAGGGAAAACAACCCCAAACCGGAAACCGAGCTAAAATGGACAACACCTTTTGAGCTGCTTATTTCAGTATTGCTTTCCGCTCAAGCGACGGATGTCAGCGTCAACAAAGCAACGGACAAGCTCTACCCAATTGCCAACACCCCACAGGCTATTTTCGATTTGGGTGTTGAGGGACTGAAAGAGTATATAAAAACCATTGGGTTATTTAACTCCAAAGCTGAAAATGTGATTAAAACCTGTCGAATTTTACTCGACCACTATCATGGTGAGGTTCCTGAGAATCGAGAAGCATTAGAATCGCTCCCCGGTGTCGGGCGGAAAACGGCAAATGTCGTCCTCAACACCGCTTTCGGCTGGCCGACTATCGCGGTAGATACACATATTTTCCGTGTTTCGAATCGTACCAAATTTGCAGTTGGTAAAAACGTTGATGACGTTGAGCAAAAACTGCTAAAAGTCGTCCCTAAAGAATTCAAAATTGACGTTCACCATTGGTTGATTCTTCATGGTCGCTACACCTGCGTGGCAAGAAAGCCCCGTTGCGGTAGCTGTATTATTGAAGACCTTTGTGAATACAAAGAAAAAACTGAACTATAAAAATTTGCCAAGAAGCTAGGAGCCCATCATGTCAAATAGTCGTATTTTGCACACTATGCTACGCGTCGGTGATTTAGATAAATCCATCGAGTTTTACACCAAAGTTATGGGTATGCAGTTACTGCGTACCAATGAAAATACTGAGTATAAATACACATTAGCGTTCCTGGGTTATGGTGATGAGTCACAAGGCGCTGTGATAGAACTGACCTATAACTGGGGCACCACCAGCTATGACCTTGGCAATGCATTTGGCCACATAGCCATTGGTGTCGAAGATGTCTACACAACCTGTGACGCGATTAAAGCGGCTGGCGGTAATGTCACTCGTGAAGCAGGGCCAGTAAAAGGCGGTACGACCCACATCGCTTTTATAAAAGACCCTGACGGCTACATGATTGAACTTATTCAAAACAAGCAAGCTTCAGCGGGATTAGAAGGCTAATAAAGCATAAACTAGATATAGAAAAAGCAGCCATTGCTGCTTTTTCTATATCTATTGAGCTTGATTAGATCTGTGTTCGTCCCAATGAGATAACCACTCTTCGGTTTTTATCTTTTCCGATTGGTGATGCATTATCAGCGATTGGTCTGCGCTTACCATAACCTTGCACTTGAATGCGGTCTTCAGGTAAACCTAATGATTTGAAGTAATCCCTTAAGACTTCAGCTCGACGTTCTGAGAGATCTTGGCTTACACTCTTACTATCCACTGAATCGGTATAGGTTGAAACCAAAACTAAGTCGATGTCTTGGTTATAACGGATATATTCTGCAATTTGCGCGAGTCGTTTTTGCGATGCTTTATTGAGTTGTACGTTATCACGGTCGTAATGCAAAATCGTAAAGGAAATATCTTCAAAGCTGTACGGCAGCAAATTGCTCACACAATCGCTAAAGATATTGTATTTTTCTTGGAACAGCACTGATGATAGTGCTACTTCGATGCGCTGATCTCTGCTTTGCCAATCTTGATAACTAAACGTCGGGTAACGTCCTTTCTCTAATTCACTGAGTAAACTCCACGCGGTTTGCCCACCAATATAGCCATCAAACTGCTTAAAAAATTGCAATGTCGTAATACGATCAGCACTTTCTCCCGGACGCCAACTTGGTGGTAATGAAACTAAACTCACATTACGGGTTTCACCCATTGGGCGACGCATTTTTAGTTCAAAATTGAGATTTATCTTTTTGTTTGCTCGTGAAGAGAACTCGGCATCACCATAATTAGGGATAGGATGTACTAAACGACATTCCAGTGGTGTATTAGCCACCATTTGCCACGTAGACTGCTGCGGCGTTGCCACATAACGCTTTTCCATCGCAAATGTCGCAACAGAATTTAAAGCGAATGTAGTAAAAATAGTAGCGATAACCCATTTATTCATAATGGCTGTATTCTCCGAGCGGTACTGCAATAGTGGCGGTCAATTGCCACTTGGTTTTTTATTGTATCAAGTTATGCAAAAATCTAGCCACACTAATTATCACATCCGAGCAACTAGAAGTGTTCAGTGTGGCAGTAACGTATGCAAATCCTCCTCAGATAAATGGCTTTTTATTCACATGTTCGGTTTTTATCGTAGAGAGAATCTGCAATAATGCCAGCCCTGTCACACAAACAAGAACTAGCATGACTGACATAAATGAAGCATTGACATTGAAAAAACGTTTTCGTGGTTATTTCCCCGTCGTTATTGATGTAGAAACGGCCGGTTTCAATGCAAAAACCGATGCGCTATTAGAGATTTGCGCCATTACATTACGTATGGATGAACATGGCGACCTCCACCCAGCATCGACGATTCATTTTCATGTAGAGCCTTTTGAAGGTGCCAACCTTGAAAAAGAAGCGCTCGAATTTAATGGCATTCGAGACCCTTTTAGCCCTTTACGCGGTGCTGTAAGTGAGTCTGAAGCGCTCAAAGAAATTTATAAATTAGTGCGCAAAGAACAGAAAGATAATGATTGTAGCCGTGCCATTATGGTGGCACATAACGCGACTTTTGATCTTAATTTTGTCATGGCCGCCAGCGAACGTTGTAAGCTAAAACGAGTTCCTTTCCACCCCTTTGCAACATTTGATACTGCCGCTCTCAGTGGTTTGGCTTATGGCCAAACCGTGCTAGCCAAAGCGTGTAAATCTGCGGGGATGGATTTTGACAACAAAGAAGCGCATTCAGCGCTCTACGATACCCAAAAAACAGCCGAACTTTTTTGTGGCATCGTCAATAAATGGAAAGCCTTAGGAGGCTGGCCACTTATTGAACCATCAGATGATAATAAGTAAACACAACTAACCGAGAAAAATATGAATCCTGTAGTAATTTCTGTATGTATCATGCTGCTATTAGCACTGATGCGTGTGAATGTCGTGGTTGCTCTGACATTCAGTGCGATAGTCGGTGGTTTAGTTGCAGGGATGAGTTTAAACGACGCTGTTTCTGCATTTGAAAGTGGCCTAGGTGGTGGTGCAACCATCGCATTAAGCTACGCTATGTTAGGGACTTTTGCGGTAGCAATTTCCAAATCAGGTATTACTGATTTATTAGCTCAAAGCGTTATCAAGCGTATCCACGGCAAAGAAAACAGCGCAGCCAGTACTGGTTTGAAATATGCCGTATTAATTGCGTTGGTGTTGGTGACCATGTCCTCTCAAAACGTAATTCCTGTTCATATCGCCTTTATCCCGATTTTAATTCCACCTCTACTAGGCGTTTTTGCAAAACTAAAACTTGACCGTCGTTTAGTCGCTTGTGTGTTAACGTTTGGTTTAATCACCCCTTATATGGTACTGCCTGTTGGCTTTGGCGGTATTTTTCTCAATAACATCTTACTCAAAAATCTGCGCGATAATGGGCTTGAAGGCGTCACAGCAAGTCAAGTGCCTGTTGCGATGATATTCCCAGCAATGGGCATGATTTTTGGCTTATTGGTCGCAATTTTCTTTACTTACCGTAAACCGCGTGAGTATAAAGAAACGGAACTCACCACTGTTCATACTGAACCAACTGCGATCAACAAAAAGCACATTTTTATTGCAGGCTTAGGAATTGTGACCGCCCTTGCCGCGCAACTGTCGACGGGTTCGATGATCATCGGCGCGCTGGCAGGCTTTATGGTGTTCACTTTTGGTGGTGTAATTGCGTGGAAAGAAACCCATGATGTGTTTACCAAAGGTGTGCATATGATGGCGATGATCGGCTTTATTATGATTTCCGCAGCCGGGTTTGCAGCCGTAATGAAGCAAACAGGCGGTGTTGAGTCATTAGTTGAAGCACTATCCACCACTATTGGTGACAACAAGGCTCTCGCGGCGCTGCTCATGCTCGTGGTTGGCCTATTAGTTACCATGGGGATTGGCTCTTCGTTCTCAACCATTCCAATTATTGCAACTATTTATGTACCGCTTGCGATCGCATTTGGTTTTTCACCAATGGCAACCATTGCGCTAGTCGGCACTGCGGCTGCGCTAGGTGATGCGGGCTCTCCTGCCTCTGACTCCACGTTAGGTCCAACATCAGGCTTAAATGCTGATGGCCAACATGAGCATATTTGGGAAACGGTCGTACCGACCTTTATTCACTACAATATTCCATTGATCGCTTTTGGTTGGCTTGCCGCCATGGTTTTATAAGCTGCATAAGCTACGAATGTAAAAAAGGCTTCCATCACGGAAGCCTTTTTATTGAGCCTTTAACAACGCCAAACTACGCACCTTCGTTATGCAGTTCCAAGTTGGCAAGATCTTGCTGCATTTCTCGAACGGTTTTCGAATCATCGTTACGCATCGATTCAAGGTAATCAAGGTATTGCTGGTCGATATCACCGGTTACATATTCGCCATTAAAAACTGAAGCCTCAAACTTGGCGATATCTTGATTGCCAAGACCCACTGCTTCGACAAGATCTTCAATGGTTTGGAATATCAGCGCATCAGCCCCAATTTGTTTACAGATTTCGTCGGTATCGCGGCCATGAGCAATTAACTCATTCGCACTTGGCATATCGATTCCGTACACATTTGGAAAACGAATTTCAGGCGCGGCTGAAACCATATAGACTTTGTTTGCCCCCGAGTCTCGAGCCATCTCAATGATTTGTTCTGATGTAGTACCACGAACAATAGAATCATCAACTAACAATACATTCTTGCCTTTAAATTCAGAACGTATTGCATTGAGTTTACGGCGCACTGATTTTTTGCGCTGTTGCTGACCTGGCATGATGAAGGTTCGACCTACATAGCGGTTCTTTACAAAGCCTTGACGATATGGAATATCAATAGCCTGAGCAATTTGAAGTGCGATATCACATGACGTTTCTGGAATAGGAATGACTACATCAATATCAAGGTCTGAATATTCATTTTTGATACGCGCACCCAATTTTTTACCCATTTCAACGCGCGCACTGTAAACCGAAATTTTATCAATAAACGAGTCAGGACGAGCAAAGTAAACGAATTCAAAAATACATGGGTTAAGTGTTGGATTATCGGCACATTGTTTAGTAAACAGTTGACCATCAAACGTCGCATACACCGCTTCACCAGGAGCAATATCACGCACAAAATCGAAACCAACAGCATCAAGCGCTACCGATTCAGAAGCAGCCATGTATTCGGTGCGTCCATTAAGCTCACGCTTACCTAAGCACAATGGACGAATGCCATGCGGATCACGAAACGCAATAAAACCATGACCAATAATCATCGCCACAACTGCGTACGCTCCACGAATGGTGCGATGTACATTTGATACGGCACGGAATACATCATCTGACGTAACATTACCTTTTACGGTGTCAATTTCATGCGCTAGTACGTTAAGTAGTACTTCAGAGTCAGAGGTGGTATTGATATGACGGCGGTCTTTTTCAAACAGCTTTTGGCGAACTTCATTAGCGTTTGTAAGGTTACCGTTATGAGCAAGAGTGATACCGAAAGGAGAGTTTACGTAGAAAGGTTGAGCTTCAGAGGCGCTAGAGCTGCCTGCAGTGGGATAACGTACATGCCCTATTCCAACCGTTCCTTGAAGACGCTGCATGTGTTTCGCTTCAAAGACATCCTTTACTAAACCGTTCGCCTTACGCAGACGAAAACGATTGCTTTCTATGGTACAAATACCAGCAGCATCTTGGCCACGATGCTGTAATACCGTTAACGCGTCATAAATAGACTGGTTTACAGGCGTTGTACCCACGATTCCAACAATACCACACATGTCCTAATCCTCGATTTGCGACAATAACTGGCGCTAAATCGCGCCAGATATAAAACTTGATGTTGCTTGTAAGTGCTCAAAGAACGGAGCAATAATGCGGCTAAATTCCGGCACCAATTGCGACCCTTTCCACCACTCTGAACTCGGGAATGCGGTAAACGCATCCATAAAAAACAAGGCCGCAGAAACAATCAACACACCACGCAATGCCCCAAAGACAATACCTAATATGCGATCGGTTCCAGATAACCCAGTTTTTTGTACTAATTGAGCAATCACATAATTGATGATCGCGCCAACAACGAGTGTTGCAACAAACAATGCTGCAATGGCTGTGCCATTACGAAACATGTCATCATTAATATTAGTAAAATACACCGCAAGTTTTGCGTAGTACTGGCTGGCGATAAAAAAAGCACCAAACCATATCACTAATGACAAAGCTTCTTTAGCAAAGCCACGAACTAAACTGATCAATGCCGATAGGCCGATCACACTTAAAATGACAATATCTAACCAATTCATGAGTTCTTACATCTTAAGTTGGCGCGCATTTTAACAGAAAAAAACGCGACGCAAACGTTTTCTTATGGGTTTAGTGGTTTAAATTTGAGCATTTGACCTTTCGCACCGGTAATTTTTTCCAGTTCTAGGAGTTGACGCTCAAGCTTACTTTTGGATACATCTGGACCAATAATGATCCGAGTAAAACCATTTTCTTGTTTGGTGTGAGCTTGATAACCGCGTTTTTGCAGATCGATCACCATATTTTTGGCATTTTCAGCATTCTTTAAAGCCATCAATTGAATGATCCAAGCGCTGTCTTGATAGTCGTTTTTCTCAGTAGGCTCTGTTACCTTAATCGGTAACGGCTTACTTTCCGAGGTGGCACTCTGCTCAGTGACCTCAACTGGCGAGTCAGGCAACGCGATTTGATCTTCCACGGGGTCAAGAATCTGGAATTCTTCCATATCACTATCTAAGTCAGGTTTGATCGGAATGCTAGCAATCTCTTCTTTATAATGGGTCTTCTTTCCATCCAATACATCCGGAAGAACAATCACACCGATTGCGACTAAAATAATCGTGCCCACTAACCGACTTTGGAACTTGCTTGCCATTTATACTCCTTTGTTCTGCCAGTGTTCTAATACTTCGCCAACAGTATGAAATGAACCGACAACTACTATCACATCATTCTCTTTGGCTTGTGTCATTGCTGCTTCAAATGCACTCACAGGATTGGTAAATTGCCCTACGTATTGTTCAAGGTGCCTACATAGCTCTTCAGCTTTTGCAGCTCTAGGACCACTTAATGAGGCAGGATACCAAGCACTACTGATAGGTTGTAATTGTTTTAATGTCGATTCTACATCTTTATCATGCAGCATACCCACAACCATATGAATAGTACGTTGCGCATATCGTTGTTGAAGCTGATCGGCCAGATATTGTGCAGAATGAGGATTATGCGCCACATCTAAAACAATGGTTGGCGCATCGTTTATTGTCTGCATACGCCCAGCTAGTGTCACATTCTTCAAACCGTTGACAATATTAACATCACTAAGATCCAGCTCAGTACAACCTAGCGCCATGAGTGCTGTTGCCGCATTGGGTAGAGGCAAACTTGGTACAGGCAATTGCGTTAATTCAAATCGACCACTACGCCAATTCCAAGTCGTGTCAGACACCAATTCATAACTAAATTGAATCCCGACTTGGTGAAGTTGTGCACCAATATCATCGGCATGTGCCGCAACCGTAGCTGGTGGCTTTGGCTGACCACAAATAGCAGGCTTACCACTGCGGTAGATGCCCGCTTTTTCATAACCGATGACATTAATATCGTCGCCCAACCAATCAACATGATCAATTGCTAAGCTGGTGATAATAGAAACATCGTGATCAACCACATTCGTGGCATCTAATCGCCCACCAAGCCCTACTTCCAGCAAAACCACATCGACCTTTTCCGTCTGGAAAAGACGCAATGCAGCTAACGTACCAAATTCAAATAAACTTAGGCTGATTTCACCACGCTGCTCTTCAATAAAGGAAAAGCTCTGGGCATGTTTTTCGTCACTGAGTTCAAGACCGTTAATACGTACTCTTTCATTATAACGAATAAGGTGTGGGGAGCTGTAAACGCCAACACGATAGCCTGCATCAAGCAAGATCGCTTCCATGATCGCACATGTCGAGCCTTTGCCGTTGGTTCCGGCAACCGTAATAACAGTTGGGGCAGGTTTAGTAAGGTGTGCTTTTTGGGCAACCGCTTGAACGCGATCCAACCCAAGGTCGATAGCTGATGTGTGAATATTAGCTAAATAATCAAGCCACACCGCTAGGGAGGATGTGGCTTGAGGAATAAGGTTCTGAGTCATCTAACGTTTTTAACCATTAAGCAGTTAGTTTGTTAGTGCCTACTTTACCCTTTTTCGTTCGCTTCTGGTACAGAGTAATCAGCTTCAACAGGAGAATCCTTAACAGAAACCACTAACGGAGAGCTGTGATTCGTTAGTTTCGCTATTAATCCACCGACACGCTGACGCATTTCACGACGGTCAACGATCATATCGATAGCACCGTGCTCAAGTAAGAACTCACTGCGTTGGAAGCCTTCTGGCAAGTCTTCACGAACTGTTTGCTCGATCACTCGACGACCTGCAAAACCGATCAAGGCTTTAGGTTCACCAATATTGATATCACCAAGCATTGCTAGGCTCGCTGAAACGCCACCCATCGTCGGGTCGGTCATTACCGAAATAAACGGTAAACCTTTATCAGAGAGACGCTCAAGTGCTGCACTTGTTTTTGCCATTTGCATCAATGACATCAACGCTTCTTGCATGCGCGCACCACCACTAGCAGAAAAACAGACCAAGCCGCAGTTGTTTTCAATCGCCGCATCGACAGCACGAACAAAGCGCGCTCCGACAACTGAGCCCATGGAACCACCCATGAAAGAAAACTCAAACGCACAAGCAACTAAAGGTATACCTAGTAATTCACCTTTCATCACAACAAGTGCATCTTTTTCACCACTGTTCTTTTGTGCTGAAGAGATACGCTCTTTGTAACGCTTTGAATCTTTAAATTTCAGTTTATCTTGAGGCTCAAGTTCCTCACCGATCTCAACACGATTACCTTCGTCAAGAAACGTTTCCAAACGACGACGTGCTTTCATCCGCATGTGATGATCACATTTAGGACAAACTTCTAAATTACGTTCAAGCTCTGCGTGGTAAAGGACTTGTTCACAAGAAGTACATTTAGTCCAAACACCTTCAGGAATCGATGCTTTACGTGAAGTTACAATGTTGCTTTTTTCTAAAATCTTTTCAAGCCAACTCATGGAAGACCTTTTATTCTTAACTCTCCCGCGTTATTGCGGGAAATACAAAATTGGGATTTATGCGTGAGGATTAGAACATATAAAATGCTGAGTGTAGACAAAAAACTGGTTGTACCTATTTTCTGACTCTTAATCTCACACACGCCACTGCATTTTTTTGAGTAAGTTACTCTTAATTAGTTCAAATTATCGGCTAAAAATAGAGGGCCGATCGTTTCTCTTGGTAGTCCAAATTCTTCTGGATAATCAACATCGACCAAATATAGACCTGCAGCTTTTGCGGTTGCTCCGGCCAGTCTTCTATCTTTTGCTTCCAACAACCACTTCATCCATTGAGGTTCCTGTTCTCCACGCCCAACAGTGATCAAACTGCCTGTGATATTACGTACCATGTGGTGCACAAAAGCATTTGCCTTAATATCGATCACCACATAATGGCCATGACGAGTCACATTTAAGTGCATGATATTTCGCCAAGGGCTTCGTGACTGGCAATGAACAGCCCTGAAAGACGTAAAATCATTTTCCCCCAGCAAGAACTGACCCGCTTGCTGCATCTTCTCAACATCTAAATCACCGTGGTAGTGACTAACACCAGAAGATAATATTGCTGGACGATACGCATGGTTATAGATGACATAACGATAACGGCGAGCCGTGGCCGTAAACCTCGCATGGAAATCTTCAGAAACCTCTTTAGACCACCGAACGGCAATATCTTTTGGCAAGTTGGCATTGGCGCCCATTACCCAAGCCACCATTTTTCGATTCGCGCTAGTGTCAAAATGAACAACTTGTCCCGTACCATGAACACCAGCATCCGTACGACCTGCACACAATACTTCAATAGGGTGATTTGCGACAACTGCAAGTGCTTTTTCTAACTCTTCTTGGACACTCTTAACGTCGCGTTGTCGCTGCCAACCAAAGTATTGAGTACCATTATACTCGACACCTAAAGCGATTCTCATGATGCAATTCTCTTTAAAAATGGGGTTGGCAGTATAATAGTAATGACAACAAAATTCTAATCGATGCCAAAAGGCATCATCAAGCTGCCTCCAAACTCACCTATACTCGACCATTGATGATATCAATCAAGGTCTTTGCTTCTCGGCGAATATCGTCATTACCATCAACAATCGCTTCTTCCAATAATTTTATTGCACCTTTTTCATCATTCATTTCGATGTATATTTTAGCTAAATCAAGTTTTCCAGACGCCTCGGAATCGCTATCGACATCGACATCACCGATATTTCCAATCACATCAGGGAATTCATTCAAGCCAACATCAAGCTTGAGAGCTTCATCTTCTGGACTAATCGCTCCTTGCTCGGCATCATCGACTTGTGCCATCAGCTCATCAATAGTCATGTACTGACTTTTCTTGGCATCAAAGTCATCTAACACATCCTGCATTGCCCAATTCTCTTCAAGAATTTCGGGCTCTTCCGTCTGAATATCCTGGTTCCAAACTTCACGTTCTTCTTCTGGAACGCCATCAGGAATTGAGGCTTGCTGATCAGGCGTTAAGTTAAAACCATTCCAATCTTCGCCACCCATTTCAAGCATGGCATCGATATTCATACCAGCACTGTCTATAGTCAGTGCGTCTAGTGGTTTCTCAAATGAAAATGGCGCTTGAGAGGAATCGTCTTCATTTAACCAATCATTTAAAGCCCGTTCATCAAACTCATCTTTGGCAATCAACTGCGATTGTTCACTGCTCGCCTCTTGATGACGGTTATTATTTTCTGGTGCTTGAACTGGAGCATCAATCGATTCAGTTTCTAGCGAAGCTAGCGCATCTTCTTCAACTTGCTGTTGTTCATTGACCTTTTCTGGTTCGAATGAGGCTAACGCCTCTTCTTCGCTGAACTCGGGCAGTGACTCGTCATCAATCGCTTCAAACGTTTCTTGCGCCACTGGCTCTGAACTTTCTTCGGCCTGCTCGGCATCCGCGTCAGCCAATGCGTCTTGCTCGGTGTATTCCGGCAGTTCCAGCTCATCAAGCGCTTCGTCTTGCTCTTGAACTGGGGCATCAACCGATTCGGCTTCTAGTGAAGCAAGCGCATCTTCTTCAACCGGCTCTTGCTCATTAACCTTTTCTGGTTCGAATGAGGCTAACGCCTCTTCTTCGCTGAACTCGGGTAGTGACTCATCATCAATCGCTTCAAATGTTTCTTGCGCCACTGGCTCTAAGCTTTCTTCGGCCTGCTCGGCATTTGCGTCAGCCAATGCGTCTTGCTCGGTGTATTCCCGCAATTCCAGCTCATCAAGCGCTTCGTCCTGCTCTTGAACTGGCACATCAACTGACTCGGCTTCTAGTGAAGCAAGCGCGTCTTCTTCAACCGGCTCTTGCTCATTAACCTTTTCTGGTTCAAATGAGGCTAACGCCTCTTCTTCGCTGAACTCGGGCAGTGACTCATCATCAATCGCTTCAAATGTTTCTTGCGCCACTGGCTCTAAGCTTTCTTCGGCCTGCTCGGCATCTGCGTCAGCCAATGCGTCTTGCTCGGTGTATTCCGGCAATTCCAGCTCATCAAGCGCTTCGTCCTGCTCTTGAACTGGGGCATCAACCGATTCGGCTTCTAGTGAAGCGAGCAAGTCTTCTTCAACTGGCTCTTGCTCACTAACCTTTTCTGGTTCAAATGAGGCTAACGCCTCTTTTTCGCTGAACTCGGGCAGTGACTCATCATCAATCGCTTCAAACGTTTCTTGTGCCACTGGCTCTGAGCTTTCTTCGGCCAGCTCGGCATTCGCGTCTGAAAGCGGCTCTTGCTCAAGCTCCCAATCACCATCTTGCGGGATACCAAATTCATTAGCGACCGCTTCAGGAGCATCTACATTCTCATTGTTTGCGTCTACCAGCGATGGAGTATCGCTAGATGGTTGTTGATTTTTCTGTTCTAAGTAATCGCTGCCTTCGATTTCAGGGTTAAAATCAAAGTCATCATCACTACCAACTTCCTCAGAAAAGTCGCGACTATCCTCCGCGGTGCTACGTTCTATTTCTCCGTCATCAAGCAGTGGATCCTTGTCAGGAGCCACATTTAGCATGTCATCAATAAAAGTATTGCGGTTGAACTCCGCCTCTTCTATTTCAGGTTGCCTCCCGGTTAGCTCACTACTTACTTCAGTTTCCTGCGTACCTTCAACCTGCTGAGCATGCTGCTCAATTTCGAGCAACTCTTCGAACAATTCGGTGCCATCTTCAACGGCAATATCATCATTATCAGCTAACTCATCTAAGATCGCAGTTTCATCAATTTTAAGCGTTTCAGAACCATCATCATCTGACAGCAATTCATCCAATAAGTCGGTGCTTTCTTCATCAAGCTTTAAATCAACATCTTCATCTTCTGATGATGTGTCGCCTAATAGTTCATCTAAGGTTTTAGCACTAGAAAAGTCTGGCTCATCAGTATCTTGCTGATTATTGTCAGCTTCAACAAGTTCGTCCAATAAGTCAGTACTTTGAGTGAGGTCTGGTAAGCTCTCGTCTTCTTCCTCGTCGAGTAGCTCATCTAATAAATCAATACTATTACTATCAATTTGCGGTGAATCTTCTTCATTCAGTAATTCATCGAGCAGAGCTGTATCATCAATTGCGCTAGCTTCTAGTTGTTCGAGATCGGCCTCTGCCTCTATATTGGCAAATAAATCGTCTAACTCACTATCAGAAGCCAGCTCGGCATCTTTTATACCAAAGTCGGTATTAATTGGATCTGACTGCTCAGAGTCGAGATTAAAATCATCGCCAGAGTCATCCAGTAAAGAGTCGAAATCAAAGTCATCGTGATCATCTTGTTCAGTACTAGCAAGCAGGTCATCCAACAAAGATTGATCCAACGTATCACTTTCAAGCTCTTCCGTTGCTCCATCCCCGTTGAGTAGCGCCTCAATATCTGTATCAGACATAGCATGTTCATCAGACAGATCAAATTCGCTCTCATCGGCAGAATCAACCGAAGCTTCATCAAGCGCGCGAGCCATTTCATCTAGGCCAACGGCTTTTTCATCGCCACTGACACTGATGCCATTGCTACTAGAGGTCAGCTCTTCTAAATCACCATCATCACCAATACTAGCGAATGGGTCTTCATCATCCTCACCTTCTAGATTGAAATCTAAATCGCTATCCTCTAGGTCAGCAAAGATGTCCGGTTCTTTATCAGCGTTAGGATCTGTCTCATCATCAAATGCAATATCATCACCAAACAGCTTTTCACTATCGTCTGATTCGCCAAATAAATCATCGTCTAACATCAAGTCATCGCCGATATCTTCGATGTTAGGGTCACCAACAGTAATTGGGGAAATATTTTCTTGAATTGGTGGCGTTACCTCTTGCTGAGCTTCCGTTTTAGAACGGCGTCCTAATAACATAACCACAATCAGACCGATCAATAAACCAGGTATAATTGCTAAGGCCGCGACTAACCATGGATTTGAAAGCAATTGCTCTAGAGCACTTGGAGCTAATTTTTGTGCTTCGGCTGCTTTTCTGCGCTCTTCATCGAGTAGTTTTTCAACTTCAGAGCGAATACGGTTCTCATCACCCAATTCACCTTTTAGCTCATCAACCTCAGATTTCACATCCGCTAGCATCAAGCGCAGCTTATGATTTTTTTCTTCTAGAGCCATTAACTCAGCATCTGAGCCTACAATTTGTGTTTCTAATGTTTTTATTGCTGGCGAAGTGACAGGCGCTTCAAGTGCAGGTTTGACCGTTGGAGACTCCACTGCGGCCACAACATTATTTGTTACTGGTGGTTTCACCGGTGTTGCAGGTGCAGGCGGAGCTACAACAACCGATGACGAGCCAATATTATCCAACTTGGCTTGATGGGCCACCATCACATTTACCGCATCTTGGGTCGATGAACTTCGGATTTGGGCAAGCGATGGAATTCGTAGATTACTTCCAGGCATCAAACTATGGATATTTTGATTTTCAAACGCTTGCGGGTTTAGGCGATAGATAGCGAATAATGTTTGTTGAACCGTCACTACGTTTGATGGACGTAAACGAGTTGCAATTGACCACAAAGTGTCACTTTCTAAAGTCGGTCCAAAAAACTTCGATGGCTGATTATCAGCTTGTTGTAAGTTACGAGTTTGGGCTAGATTTTCTGAAAATTGAGGAGAAGACTGGATCTCGCCATTCGGCCCAATCAGGCGAATGCTCTCTGCACTAACGATAGAAATCTGAGTCACGGCAACGATTGCTATCGGCAATAGAAGACGCTGAATAATTTGACGCATATAAGGCTCAGCTATGTGCTTGGAAAAAAATACGGTGATCTGTTAAATATATCGGATAACAGCAGCAAAACTATAGGACGTATGGTAAAAAATGTGTCACGACCACAATAATCGCAGGAATCTCACACATTTTACTGCTACCAAATGAGCCATAGCGGGCAAAACAACGAGAAGCTATCTGGGCACAACTAGAAAAGGCCAGCATTTGCTGACCTTTACACTTCATGACTTGAAGTTACTCTGTATCGATTTTAGCCCACGTATCACGCAAACCAACAGTACGGTTGAAAACTAAAGCTTCTGCTGCGGAATCTTTAGAATCAACACAAAAGTACCCCATACGTTCAAACTGGAAACCTTGTTCTGCTTTTGCGTTGGCTAAACTTGGTTCAACGAAACCTGTGATACTAACGAGAGAATCCGGATTGATCGTTTCTGCAAAATTGTCGGCAGCGGCAGGGTTGGCTACTGTGAATAAACGATCGTACAGACGAATTTCCGCTGGCAATCCTTTATCTGCAGACACCCAGTGAATAACACCTTTCACTTTACGCCCATCGGCTGGGTTTTTTCCTAACGTATCTACGTCGTAGGTACAGTAGATAGTTGTAATATTACCTGCTTCATCTTTTTCAACACGCTCGGCCTTAATGACATAAGCGCCCCGTAAGCGAACTTCTTTACCTAGAACTAAACGCTTGTACTTTTTGTTGCCTTCTTCACGGAAGTCTTCGCGCTCGATCCACAACTCACGGGTAAAGGGTACTTCGCGGTCACCCATTTCCGGTTTATTTGGGTGATTAGCAAGCGTCAATGTTTCCACTTTATCGGTATCAAAGTTTTCAACAACCACTTTTACTGGGTCAAGAACGGCCATTGCACGAGGTGCATTTTCATTCAAATCTTCACGAATACAAGACTCTAGAGAACTAAATTCGATCATGTTTTCTTGTTTTGTCACACCAATACGTTTACAAAACTCACGAATTGACGCAGAAGTAAAACCGCGACGACGTAGGCCTGAAATGGTTGGCATACGCGGGTCATCCCACCCTGCAACCAATTTTTCGGTAACTAACTGATTAAGCTTACGCTTAGACATCACTGTGTATTCAAGATTGAGACGGCTAAATTCATATTGATGAGGTCGACAGTCAATCGTAATGTTTTCTAGTACCCAATCGTATAAGCGGCGGTTATCTTGGAACTCTAGTGTACAGATAGAGTGTGTAATACCTTCCAGCGCATCAGAAATACAGTGAGTAAAATCATACATTGGATAAATGCACCATTTATTACCTGTTTGGTGGTGCTCTGCAAAACGAACACGGTATAGAACAGGATCACGCATCACCATGAATGATGACGACATATCGATCTTCGCACGTAAACATGCCTTACCTTCTTCAAAGCCACCAGCGCGCATTTTTTCAAATAGTGCTAAATTCTCTTCAACACTGCGATCACGATATGGACTAAGTTTACCTGGTTGAGTCAACGTACCACGATATTCACGAATTTGCTCTGGGCTGAGTTCTTCAACATAAGCAAGGCCTTTTTGAATCAACTCAATAGCGTATTGGTAAAGTTGGTCGAAATAGTTTGAGGAATAACAAACATCGCCAGACCAGTGGAAACCGAGCCAGCTAACATCTTCTTTAATTGACTCTACGTATTCAACGTCTTCTTTCTCTGGGTTCGTATCGTCAAAACGTAGATTACACTGTCCCAGATAGTCTTGAGCAATACCAAAGTTTAAGCAGATAGATTTCGCATGACCAATATGCAAATAGCCATTCGGTTCTGGCGGGAAACGAGTATGCACGCTTGTGTGTTTACCATCCGCTAAATCTTTATCAATGATTTGGCGAATAAAATTCGATGGACGAGCCTCAGCTTCACTCATCTATAGCACCTCAAAATTATTAGTATTGTCAGAAAGTTTTTCTGTATGGGAAAGCAGTAATGCCGCAGAAACAGAAAGTTTGCCGCTAATGATCCACAATTATTTGCCAATGCACAACTACAACCTAAGCTTTATTCGCAAATAATCCCTCATTTAACTTGATAACAATCAAATGCTGGTTAGCTTTTCATCGAATTCGTTTTGTTTATCCCTAAACGCAAGAAAGCCCCCCGAAGGAGGCTTTCATCACTTACCAATTAACCAAAGGTCATTATGGAAGTTTTACATCAGATAGGTCTTCACTAGCACCGATTGCTTTCATTTCGCCAGCAACGATTTCAGCTAGAGGACCAAGGATTACTTGAAGGTTGTTCTCACCTAGTTTCACAACACCTTTCGCGCCTAGTTTCTTAAGCACAACTTCGTCAGCAATAGAGCGATCTTTTAGAGTAAGACGTAGACGAGTGATACAAGCGTCGATTGAGGTTAGGTTGTCGTGACCACCTAGAGCTTTAAGGTATTGACGCGCTAGGTCACCGCTTTTAGCGTCACCAGTTGGAGCAGTTGCAGCTTCATCTTCGTCATCTTCACGACCTGGCGATTTTAGGTTGAACGCACGGATAGCGAAGCTGAAAGTGAAGAAGTATAGAGCACCGAATCCTACACCGATTAGTAATAGAGTTACCGGCTTAGTTGCAAGACCCCAGTTCAGTATAAAGTCAATTAGACCCGCAGAGAAACCAAAGCCGTGTAGCGTGCCAAACATGTTTGCAACCACTAGAGCAAGACCAGTGAATACAGCATGTAATGCGTATAGAGCTGGAGCTAGGAATACAAACATGAACTCTAGTGGCTCAGTAATACCTGTTAGGAATGAACAGAAAGCTACTGAGAACAGAACACCACCAACTTGGCTACGTTTTTCAACTGGAGCTGCAAAGTACATTGCTAGCGCTGCGCCTGGTAGACCAAACATCATCACAGGGAAGAAGCCATTCATAAATATACCAGCGCCTTTATCGCCACCAAAGTAACGGTGAAGATCACCAGACTTAACTGTTTCTGTTACTTCTTTAACAGTTGCAGTGATTTCTGGAGTGACAGCGTTAGCGAATTCAAATGTGTGAGCTTGACCAATAACAAGAGTTTTAGCTAGAGCTGGGTCTACACAAAGCTGTTGCAGAGCAGGTAAAGCTTGGCCAGCTGCTTGAGCACCAGTTACTAGAACTTCTTGACATGTACCCATACCGAACCAGAAGTACGAGTTTAGTACGTGGTGTAGGCCTACTGGGATTAGTGCTCGGTTAAGAGTGCCGTATACAAACTGACCAACAGCACCCGAAGTAGATACTGCATGAGCAAGCGCGTCAAGACCGCCTTGAATGCTTGGCCATACTACACCAGCAATCGCCCCAGCTATTAGAGCGAACAGGCCCGCCATAATTGGTACTAAACGTTTACCTGAGAAGAATGCCAACCACTCAGGGAGACGGGTTGTGTAGAAAGCGTTGTAAGAGTGGCCAGCAATGATACCACCAATGATACCACCAAAGAATGACATGTTGATGTCAGCATTGATTGTTGTTGCTGTTGCTGTTAGCACGAAGTATGCTACTGCACCAGCTAGGCCCGCAGCGCCTTGACCGTCTTTAGACAGACCAATTGCGATACCAAGACCAAATAGAAGTGGTAATTGACTGAAGATTGCTCCACCAGCTTGCGCCATGAATGGAATATCTAGTAGGTCACCTTGACCTAAACGTAGTAAGAGCGCCGCAACGGGAAGCGTTGCAATAGGAAGCATAAGAGCTTTACCTAACTTTTGCGCATATCCAAGAATATTCACTTTAAATTCCCCCTATAGGATTTTTTATTTGGTCGAGCCACTTATTTTAGTCGCTCAATTTAGTCAAACTTAGTTTATGTAATTAATTTCGCCCCGCAAATTAAAACCTTATCATTTGTGATCATAGTCACCACAAACCGTCAAATATCGAGGTTTTTGCTAGCGAGATCATAAAACTTATTTTACAATTAAAAAAAATGAAAAATTAACGATAATATTTGCTTGCTTAAGACTTAAAGAGCCTGCATGAAGAACTCGGATTAACTGGTTTCTCACAGAGATAAACTGTACAAATAAATAAAACATTCCAGTTAAAGCAAGCACTTAACATTAACACCATGTACTAATGGCCGTTTGCTAAATAGATAATTCGCGACCTAATTGAAGTAAGAAAAATAAGCCAAGACACCGACTCATTTCATCTTTTATTTCGTCGCTTAATCAAACTTATAAGATATCGATAGAGAAGGATTCGCTGATTATGTACGCGCTAACTAACTGTAAAATCTACACTGGCAGTAATGTCCTCGTTGATCACGCTGTTATCATTAAGAATGAGTTGATTGAAGCTGTATGCCCGCTAGCAGATTTACCACAAGATATTACAACTCAAGATCTGAATGGTGCGAACGTAAGCCCAGGCTTTATCGACCTGCAACTTAATGGTTGTGGCGGAGTGATGTTTAATGATGAAGTAACAGCCGATACCATGCACACAATGCATAAAGCGAATCTAAAATCAGGCTGCACCAGCTTTTTACCGACTCTTATCACTTCATCTGATGAAGATATGCGCCAAGCTATCGTGGCAGCTCGTGAGTACCAAACAAAATACAAAAATCAGTCCTTAGGTTTACACCTTGAAGGTCCATATTTGAATGTGATGAAAAAAGGTATCCACAGCGTTGATTTCATTCGTCCTTCTGATGACAACATGATTAATACGATGTGTGAAAACAGCGATGTGATAGCAAAAGTTACCCTCGCACCAGAGCACAATAACCCACAACACATTGAACGCCTCGCGAAAGCGGGAATCGTTGTGTCTATCGGCCATACCAACGCAACCTATACTGAAGCACGAAATAGTTTCGAATCAGGCATCACCTTTGCGACACATTTATTCAATGCCATGACCCCAATGGTTGGACGTGAGCCTGGAGTTGTCGGTGCCATTTATGATACACCTGATGTTTATGCGGGAATCATTGTCGATGGCTTCCACGTTGATTACGCTAACATTCGAATCGCCCACAAAATTAAAGGTGAAAAGCTCGTATTAGTGACCGATGCCACAGCTCCCGCAGGTACTAACATGGATTACTTTATTTTTGTCGGTAAGAAAGTATATTACCGTGATGGTAAGTGTGTTGATGAAAATGGCACACTAGGCGGCTCAGCCCTCACTATGATTGAGGCAGTACAAAACACGGTTGAGCACGTTGGTATCGCTTTGGACGAAGCACTAAGAATGGCTACTCTGTATCCAGCAAAAGCAATTGGGGTTGACAACAAACTAGGCCGAATTAAAAAGGGCATGGTGGCAAACTTGACTGTTTTTGATCGTGACTTCAATGTTCAAGCGACGGTTGTTAACGGAAAATACGAGCACAATTGATAATGAATGGCGGACAAATAGGTAACGTAGATTTAGTCAAACAACTCAACAGCGCAGCAGTTTATCGATTGATCGACCAGCAAGGTCCTATATCTCGAATTCAAGTTGCTGATGTGAGTCAGCTTGCTCCTGCAAGTGTTACAAAAATAACCCGCCAACTACTTGAACGCGGCCTTATCAAAGAGGTCGCCCAACAAGCATCAACGGGTGGACGTAGAGCCATCTCATTGACGACAGAAGTCGCACCTTTCCACTCAGTTGCTGTTCGTTTAGGGCGTGACTACATTCAGCTCAGCCTCTATGACTTGGGTGGAAAAGAGCTAGTTTCTGATTACCATGAATTTCACTATTCGCATCAAACTCAATTAGTTGAGGGGTTAGTTTCTTTCCTCTCAGCATTTATAAAACAGCAACAAGAGCAAATCGATCAACTCATCGCGATCGGTATTGCACTTCCAGGCCTGGTTAACCCTGAAACTGGCGTTGTTGAATACATACCAAATATATCGATTGATGCACTAGCACTTGGTGACATTATTCGAGACAATTTTCACGTTCAATGCTTCATGGGTAACGATGTTCGCGGCATGGCTCTCGCCGAGCACTACTTTGGTGCGAGTAAAGATTGCCAAGATTCAATATTAGTCAGTGTTCATCGAGGTACTGGTGCTGGCATTATCGTAAATGGACAAGTATTCCTTGGCTATAACCGTAATGTGGGGGAAATTGGTCATATCCAAATTGATCCCCTTGGCGAGCAATGTCAGTGTGGAAATTTTGGCTGCTTAGAAACAGTAGCGGCGAACCCTGCCATAATTTCTCGCGTTAGAAAACTGCTAGCACAAGGTTATGAATCAAGTCTTGCTAACATAGAAAGCATTACTATCAATGATGTGTGTGAACACGCTAATCTTGGTGATGAATTAGCGAAACAGAGCTTAGTCAGGGTAGGAAATCAACTGGGTAAAGCTATTGCTATGACAATCAACTTATTTAATCCTCAAAAAGTAGTGATTGCTGGACAGATAACAACCGCGCAAGACATTGTATTTCCAGCCATTCAAAGAAATGTTGAAAATCAATCACTGAAAACTTTCCACAATAATTTACCGATTGTCGCATCACAGATTGACAGCCAAGACACTATTGGCGCATTTGCGATGATTAAGCGTGCAATGTTAAATGGTGTTTTGTTGCAAAAATTGCTTGGTGATTAAGCAATTAATTGAATTACAATGATAAGCTGTGTCACCTCGACACAGCTTTTTTTATAAGCTCACTTTAATCATTGCCAAAGGAATTTATGGAACTGGTCCTTATTACAGTCGCTTTTTTAGCCGGATTCATTGCACTGAAATGCAACTTACCCCCTTTGGTGGGTTTCTTGTGCGCAGGGTTTGCTCTACATGCTGCAGGCTACCAGAGCAACGATACAATACGCACTTTGGCCGACCTAGGGGTCACGCTGTTATTGTTCACCATTGGTTTAAAGTTGGATGTAAAAACGTTACTTGCTAAAGAAATATGGGCCGGAGCAACCGTTCACAATCTTCTTTCAACCCTAGCCTTTAGTGTTGCGTTATTAATTTTCAAATACTTAGGCATTAGTAGCTTAGCCACGATGCCAACTGAGCAAATCGTTTTACTCGGTTTCGCCTTATCATTTTCTAGCACAGTTTTTGCCGTAAAATCTCTACAAGAAAAAGGTGAGATGAATGCCACCTATGGCACGATTGCAATCGGCATACTCGTTATGCAGGATATATTTGCCGTGGTATTTCTAACTATATCAACAGGCAAACTACCACATTGGTATGCGATTATACTGTTTGCTCTGCCATTAATGCGTCCGCTATTTTACAAACTACTCGATTGGGTTGGACACGGAGAAATGCTCGTTTTACTCGGCATTTTCTTTGCCTTGGTTATGGGCGCTGGGCTATTTGAGGTCGTTGGTATGAAACCAGACCTTGGTGCGCTTATTTTAGGTATGTTACTCGCAGCTCATAGCAAAGCATCGGAACTGTCTAAATCTTTATTCAATCTCAAGGAGCTGTTTTTAGTCTGCTTTTTCTTAAACATTGGCTTATCTGCACAACCGACTATGACTGGTTTTGCACTAGCGCTGTTATTATTGTTATTGCTTCCTCTCAAAGGCGTTCTCTATTTTTGGGTACTTAATCGATTTAAATTCCGTGTACGCACATCGCTACTAGCGACCTTATCACTCTTTAATTTCAGCGAATTTGGCCTTATTGTCGGTGGACTTGCTTTTAAAATGGGTTGGATGTCAGGTGATATATTAGTCGCATTGGCGATTGCGGTTTCTATCTCATTTGTGATTGCCGCCCCAATCAGCCGCAAAGGCCATGAGCTATACCAACATTCTAGAGCATGGCTTAAAGAGCATGCCGCAGAAAAACTGAATACCAAAGATCAACTTATCAACCCAGGTCACGCACAGGTATTGATCTTAGGCATGGGTCGTATAGGCACTGGTGCCTACGATGAGCTGCGATCTCGATATGGAAAAATAAGCCTTGGTATTGAAGTACGAGAAGATGCTGCTCATACACATCGCGCACAAGGTCGTAACGTTATTTCTGGAGATGCCACAGACCCTGATTTTTGGGAGCGTATTTTAGACACAGCAAATGTTAAGTTGGTCTTACTCGCCATGCCGCATCACCAAGGAAACCAAATCGCTTTGTCACAATTGCAACATCGAAATTTTAAAGGACAGATCGCCGCAATTGCAGAATACCCTGACCAACTAGAGTCATTATTAGAGTGTGGCGTGGATGCAGCATTCAATATTTATAATGAAGCTGGTAGCGGTTTTGCACGTCATGTCTGTCAACAGCTACAACCAAACTTCATTAAACCGTAGTATTATCAACGCCCAGATAAAAGCTATCAGCGCTCTTATCTGGGTTCTATATCCGCAAAATTTTCATTTCTGCTCATTCAAACGCCAAAAAATAGACACCATTCATCAAAAATAACAATTCATTGAAAACCATTCACCAACAAGCAAATAAAAAGATAATTTCCATAATATTTGGTTGCATTTTTTAATCTAAATGGCAAATTAAAGTCAACAGGTTAAAAATTATCAAAAAGGAAGTTGTATGTGTTCTATCTTTGGCATTCTCGATATTAAAAGTGATGCTGCGGCTTTACGCCCAATAGCCCTAGAAATGTCTAAAAAATTACGCCACAGAGGCCCAGACTGGTCAGGTATTTACGCCTCTGATAAAGCGATTTTAGCGCATGAGCGTCTCGCCATCGTTGGCTTAAATAGTGGTGCTCAACCCTTATACAGCCCAAACAAAAAACACATCCTTGCCGTAAACGGGGAAATTTATAACCACAAAGAAATTCGCGCTCGCTACGAAGGAAAATATGACTTTCAGACCGATTCAGATTGCGAAGTCATCCTTGCTCTCTATGAAGAAATGGGCGCCGATCTCCTTGAAGAGCTTAACGGTATCTTTGCTTTTGTTCTTTATGATGAAGAAAAAGATCAGTATCTAGTGGGCCGAGATCACATTGGTATTATCCCGCTTTATCAAGGCTATGATGAGAATGGAAACTACTATGTTGCCTCAGAAATGAAAGCGCTAGTACCCGTATGTAAAACTATCAGCGAGTTTCCTCCTGGCAGCTACTACCGCTCTCAAGATGCCGAGCCGCAACGATACTATATCCGTGACTGGAATGAATATGCTGCCGTGCAAGGTAATAGCACAAGTAAAGAGGAACTGACTCAGGCACTAGAGGCCGCCGTTAAGCGTCAATTGATGACCGATGTCCCTTATGGTGTATTACTTTCTGGTGGTTTAGATTCATCGATTACTTCGGCAGTTGCTAAACGCTTCGCCGCTATGCGTATTGAAGATGACGAACAAACAGAAGCTTGGTGGCCGCAACTTCATTCGTTCGCGGTTGGTTTAGAAGGCGCTCCTGATCTTAAAGCAGCACGCGAAGTTGCAGATCAGATTGGTACTGTACACCATGAAATGACCTATACCATTCAAGAAGGATTGGATGCTATTCGTGATGTGATTTATCACATTGAAACTTACGATGTCACCACTATTCGCGCCTCAACACCAATGTACTTGATGGGACGTAAGATAAAAGCAATGGGCATCAAAATGGTTCTGTCGGGCGAAGGAGCCGATGAAATATTCGGTGGATACTTATATTTCCATAAAGCGCCAAACGCGCAAGAGTTCCACGAAGAGACTGTTCGCAAACTCCTTGCGCTTAACATGTTTGACTGCGCACGCGCCAATAAATCTCTTGCAGCTTGGGGGGTTGAAGGCCGAGTTCCATTCCTAGACAAAGAATTTATTGATGTTGCAATGCGTTTAAACCCAGCCGACAAAATGTGCGGTAACGGTAAAATGGAGAAACACATTTTACGTGAATGCTTTGAACACTATTTACCTGAAGCTATCGCATGGCGTCAAAAAGAGCAGTTCTCTGATGGTGTAGGTTACAGTTGGATTGATACATTAAAGTCTGTAGCGGAAGAAAAAGTGACCGATAAGCAGATGGAAACCGCACAGTACCGTTTCCCTTACAATACACCAAGCACTAAAGAAGGCTACGTATATCGCGAAATTTTTGAGGAGTTATTCCCTCTTGAGTCAGCGGCACGATGTGTACCTGGAGGCCCATCAGTTGCCTGCTCTTCAGCAAAAGCGATTGAGTGGGATGAGTCATTTAAAAACTGTATAGACCCATCTGGCCGTGCCGTTAAAGCCGTTCATAACGAAGCCTATTGATTTACAAGTTCACCAATGACCAATGAAAAAGGCGCTAGATGCGCCTTTTTCTATTAAACCGTCTAATTCAGTTCTAAATGCCTGTTATCAATGCTCATCGGTATTGTCTGGCTAATCATTTTAACCAACATAATGGAACGCATCTCGCCATCGGATTCTTGATAAATGGCATCAATACCTGAAAACTGTCCCCCCTTGACCCTAACAACCTGTCCTTTCTCGGGAATATTTTGAGCCGAAGCTGAGCTCTCATGCGGCTCAAGTACCTTCAACTGATAGACAAGATCTCCTTCTAATTCTTTGGGCTGCGCCCCAAAACGTACGAAGTCAACAACACCACGTGTAGAACGTACTGAAGTAAAGGTTGGCCCTTTTTCAAAATCAAACCTGACAAACATATATGAGGGAAAAAGTGGCTCTTTCACTTTTTGACGCTTTCCCCTGAGGATTTTCTCAATTTCAATCTCTGGGTAAAAGCATTCGACACCCTGATTTTCAAGATGCATCTTGGCTCGTGATTGGTCACCTCGTTTGCAATACAGCAAATACCAACGTTTCATTTTATTCCTAGCTACTGCTCTATTTTCTGAGGATCCTAACACTATCGTGCATCGCAATAAACGACAAACCACCAGGCCACAAACAACACCTCTATTTGTTCGAAAAAGGTAAAAATCACCTACCAATATTGAAAGGTAAGTTTGCAGCACACAAAAACCACCCTAAAACAGTGGTGATATCATTTAAAGAACAATAACTTAACCAACCATCTAGCATAATCGTCTGCTTTTTACTAATTGCGGTACGATAAAAGCCCATGTATATCTAACCCACAATTTTTTTAATCTATAAAACCAAAAAAACTTATGACAAACCAACATCAATACTTTGGTCATCCAAGAGGCCTATTTTTACTCTTCGGCACAGAGCTTTGGGAACGATTTTCCTACTATGCCATGCGCGCTATCCTAGTCCTTTATCTAACAGACGCGACAATGAATGGTGGTCTTGGCTGGTCGACTAAAGATGCCCTAGATCTTTATGGCACCTATACTGGACTTGTCTATATCACACCACTTATTGGTGGTTACCTTGCAGATAACTACCTTGGGCAACGCCGTTCAATTCTTATTGGTGGTGCGTTAATGGCTATCGGCCAATTTACGCTAGCACTACCTGCTGATGCACTAGGCCTTGGTTCTCTTCATACTTTCTATTTAGGTCTTGCGCTTCTTATCTGTGGTAACGGTCTATTTAAGCCAAATATCTCAACAATGGTTGGTGACTTATATAATGAAGGTGATAACCGTCGTGATGGCGCATTTACTATCTTCTATATGGGTATTAACTTAGGAGCGTTGCTGGCCGGTGTGATTTCAGGTTCTGTGACCAACTCATTTGGTTGGAAAGCCGGTTTCGTTGTCGCGGGTATTGGCATGCTTATCAGCTTGGTCATGCAAATGACAATGGCACAATCATGGCTTGGTGATATTGGTCGTGAGCCAGCAGCCAAGCGTGATCTCAAGCTTAAAAAATCAGCAGGCAAAGAATCTTTAACGAAAGAAGAAGTAGATCGTATCAAGGTTATCCTTGTGATGAGTTTGTTTACTATCGTTTTCTGGGCGGGTTTCGAGCAAGCTGGTGGTCTAATGAACATCTATACGCAACAATACACTGATCGTATGGTTGGTGGTTTTGAAGTACCTTCTGCATGGTTCCAATCGCTCAACCCATTCTTCATTATTACTCTTGCACCTGTATTAGCCGTTCTATGGGTAAAATTGGGTAAACGTGAGCCAAACTCACCAGCGAAGTTTGCATTGGCGATGTTCTTCTTAGCCTTGGGCTTCCTCTGCATGGTTGGCGCGGTTATGGAACAAGGTGGTGACACTGCCGTGAAAACATCAATGCTTTGGCTTGTCGGTGCATTTTTCTTCCATACCTTGGGCGAACTGTGTCTCTCTCCAATCGGCCTATCACTTGTTACTAAGCTAGCGCCTCTGCGTCTTGCTTCATTAATGATGGGGGCATGGTTCGGTTGTAACGCAATCGCGAATTATGTAGCAGGTTACGTTGGTTCTCATGTTGGCGAACTGGGCGCAATGGCTATCTTCAGCGGTATTGCAGTAACCGCAATTATCAGTGGCATCATTCTGATGTTGTTTTCAAACACGCTCGTTCGTTGGATGCACGGTGCTGAAACAACGGCAAGCCACGCTGAAGAAATTGAAGAGCAGCAAGCTCAGTTAGTTTAGCTTCAAATATACCACTAGGCTTAAGGGTGGTAATTCAGGGATAATAACGAAAAACGGTCACAATAGTGTGACCGTTTTTGTTCAATCTAAATAACCCGAACTGAGGTTAAATGGTATTCAAATCAGCGCGCAATAAGACAAGCCATCATATCAATATGCATCTCTGAGTCATTTAGGCATTCAATATAAGTGAATGATTCTCCACCAGCATGGATAAAGGTTTCTTTACCCTGCTCCGATATTTCCTCTAAGGTCTCTAAACAGTCCACCGAGAATGCCGGAGTAATGATATCCAAACTTTTCACACCACGTTTAGGTAAAGCCTCTAAGGTCTCATCTGTATAAGGTTGCAACCACTCTTCACGGCCAAATATCGATTGATAAGACATCCCTATTTGTTGCAAATTTAGGCCTAATTCTTGCCCCAAGAGCTGCGTTGTGCGCTCGCAGTGCTGCGGATAAATATCACCATTATCAGCGTAACGCTTAGGAATACCATGATAAGAACAAAGCAGGTAATCTCCTTGTCCATTCTCCTTCCAAGATTGGCGAACTTTGTCCGCTAACGCCCGAATATAAAGTGGATGATCATGATAATCTCGCACAAAGTGTAAGTTTGGCGTCACCGGGATATTTTTCATCACTTTAGCTAAGCCATCAAAAACCGCCGCAGTGGTTGTGCCAGAATATTGAGGATAAAGTGGTAACACGACAATCTCTTCAACACCTTGTTCTAATAGAGATTTAACACCATCTAACAAACTTGGAGAGCCATAGGTCATCCCTAATTCGACAGGCATGGCTATACGCTCAGCTAAACGTTTGGCTTGACGTTGTGAATAAACCATCAGTGGTGAACCTTCATCCATCCACACTGACTGATAGAGTTTTGCAACTTTAGGTGAACGGATCGGTAAAATGATGCCATGTAATACTGGGCACCATATCCATCGGCTCATATCGACAACACGATGATCATGTAAAAACTGACCTAAGAAACGTTTAATCGCGGGAGCTGTAGGTGCATCAGGAGTACCTAAATTAACCAGTAACACCCCACGTTGTATATTATTTTGCATAACTTCCATTCATCTATTTCACTGTAAGCTATTGAATACGAATCCATGACTAGAAAGTTCATAAAAAAAGCGACCTATCTAGGTCGCCTTCACTATAACAAAGTTAGATAATCAGTACTTAGCCAATTATGCTAGTGCTTTCTCAATATCTGCGCTCACTTCAGCCACTTGCTTAGTACCATCAAATTTTAGGTACTTAGTGTTGCCTGCTTCAGCTTCTTTGCTGTAATAAGCAATAAGCGGTGCTGTTTGATCGTGGTAAACACCTAGACGGGCACGCACGGTCTCTTCTTTATCATCATCACGAACAACCAAATCTTCACCAGTCACGTCATCTTTACCTTCCACTTTAGGTGGGTTGTAAACAACATGGTAAGTACGACCAGAAGGTAAGTGAGCACGACGACCCGCCATACGATCAACAATAACATCATCCGCAACATCGAATTCGATTACATAATCAACAGCAATGTCCATCTCTTTTAAGCCATCAGCTTGAGGGATAGTGCGAGGGAAACCATCTAGCAAAAAGCCTTTTTCGCAATCAGCTTGAGCGATACGCTCTTTGATAAGACCAAGGATGATTTCATCAGAAACTAGTTGACCAGCGTCGATGACTGACTTTGCTTGTTTACCAAGCTCAGTACCGGCTTTGATAGCAGCACGTAGCATGTCACCAGTAGAGATTTGTGGAATACCGTACTTCTCCATGATGAATTGAGCTTGAGTGCCTTTACCTGCACCTGGAGCACCTAGAAGAATGATGCGCATGTTTAATCCTCTTTAGAAAATTATGATTTATACCGAAGCTCACAGCGTTACGAACATAAAGATACGAACATATACAACGGTAAGTTTCGGTATAACATTAGTGATTTGAGCGAATAACTACAGCTTAACGAACAATTCTGTTGAGCAAAGCACACTGTTTGGCGAGCAAAATACACACCTTATTCGCTTGGTTCAAGTGCAGCATTCTAACATAGAATTCAATGCTGCTAACGAGATTAAGACTAAAGAATGTAATCCGGCTTAGATTTTCGCTTCCGTTTTGCACAAATTAGCGTCAGTTCTAAGCAAATCATCACACTTCAAAACAAAAAGCTCGCATATGCGAGCTTTTTGTTGATTTAACGGTTATTCAACCTTAGTCAAAAGTTGGTTAATCGCCGTTAAAAATTGAGATGGATCTTCCATTGAACCACGCTCAGCAAGCATTGCTTGGCCAAGCAGTACTTCGACCCAACGACCAAACGCTTGCTCATCGGCTTCATCAGCCATACGTTTAACCAAGGCATGTTCAGGGTTTAGCTCAAAAATGTACTTAACTTCAGGAACAGCTTGACCAGCCGCTTCAAGAAGTTTAGCCATTTGCGTGCCCATCTCATAGTCATCTGTCACGACTACTGCTGGAGTTGTTGCCAACTTAAAGGTAGTACGAACTTCTTTAACACGTTCGCCCAAGTATTGCTTGGTACGCTCAACGACAGACTTAAACTCTTCTTCCGTCTCTTTATGTTTTTCTTTTTCAGCTTCATCTTCAAACTGGCTAAGATCTAAACCTGCTTTCGTAATCGCCTGGAACTGCTTACCATCAAACTCCGTCAAGTAGTTCATTAGCCATTCATCGATACGATCAAACATTAAAATGACTTCAATGCCTTTCGCTTTGAACTGTTCTAAGTGTGGGCTGTTTTTCGCTGCAGCATAACTGTCTGCTGTGAGGTAGTAGATCTTATCTTGTCCCTCTTTCATACGCTCAACATAGGACGCCAAGCTAACCGTCTGTTCCGCAGAGTCAACTTCAGTTGAAGCGAAGCGTAATAAGTTGGCAATCTTTTCTTTGTTAGCGATATCTTCAGCAGGACCTTCTTTTAATACCAATCCAAACTCTTTCCAGAATGACTGATATTTATCTGCATCATTATTAGCCATGCGCTCAAGCATCGTCAGGACACGCTTAGTACATGCATTACGCAGTGACTGAGTCACCTTGTTGTCTTGTAAAATCTCACGAGACACGTTCAAAGGCAGATCATTTGAATCAATCAAACCGCGAACAAAACGCAGGTAAGATGGCATAAATTGCGCCGCGTCATCCATGATAAACACACGTTGAACGTATAATTTCAAACCTGATTTATGATCGCGGTTCATCATATCCCAAGGTGCTTTCGCTGGGATATAAAGCAAGCTAGTGTAGTCGTTCTTGCCTTCTACACGATTGTGGCTCCACAACAGCGGAGCAGCAAAGTCATGAGACACATGCTTATAGAACTCTTGATACTCTTCATCCGTAATTTCAGATTTAGAACGGGTCCACAATGCTTGGGCCTTGTTAATTTGCTCCCATTGCGTCTCATCGGTTTCCTTGCCTTCATCATCACGAACTTTAGTCTGAATTGAAACTGGAATACCGATATGATCTGAGTATTTACTGATCACATCACGTAGACGCCACTCGTTTAGGAACTCTTTACCCTCTTCACGCATATGCAGGATAATGTCAGTACCACGAGATTCTTTGATGATATTTTCGATCGTGTAATCACCTTCACCCGCAGAGTGCCATTGTACGGCTTGGTCTGCGGCAAGGCCTGCTGCGCGAGTACGTACTGTAACCGCATCGGCAACAATAAATGCCGAATAGAAACCGACACCGAATTGGCCGATCAATTGCGAGTCTTTTGATTGATCTTGAGACAGTTTAGAGAAAAATTCAGCTGTGCCTGATTTAGCAATCGTTCCTAGATGTTCAATCACATCTTCACGGCTCATACCGATGCCGTTATCCGAAAGCGTTAACGTGTTTGCATCTTGATCAAACGACAGTTTAACACCAAGCTCTGCATCACCTTTATATAGATCTGGGTTTGATAAGGCTTGAAAACGAAGTTTATCCGCAGCATCAGAGGCATTCGAAATCAATTCGCGCAGGAAAATCTCTTTATTTGAGTAAAGAGAGTGAATCATAAGATGAAGTAACTGCTTGACTTCAGACTGAAACCCACGAGTTTCTTTATTGTTTGTGGCAGTTTCGCTCATACTAGCTCCATAACATCTGAGTGATTATTCACACACGCCATTGTGTGCAACTGAGAATGATTTGCTAGTAACATGAGGATGACAAATGTAAAATCAAGGTCAAAGATAATAAAAACACTGTTTTTTTTATTTATTTTGATTATGCTTGGCAATATTTTTATTAAAGAAAATAAAACTTAGTATATTGCTTCATCAATTGCTTCCCCAAGCAGGCTAGGTTGATGAACTACTCACCATATCAACAATAAGAAGATAACAATGAGTAACATAGGTACAAAATATATACTTGCTGAAAGATTCACCTTTGACCCCAACAGCAACTCTCTTATTGATCAAGAAAATGATAGCGAAATGGTTCGGCTCGGCAGTAATGAAAGCCGTATTCTGCTGCTACTCTGTGAAAGACCGAATGAAGTGATTACTCGACATGAGTTACATGAGTTTGTTTGGAGAGACCAAGGCTTTGAAGTCGATGACTCAAGCTTAACACAAGCGATTTCGACACTGCGAAAAATGTTAAAAGACTCAACAAAATCACCAGATTTCGTGAAAACCGTTCCAAAACGTGGTTATCAGATGATTGCTTCTATTTCGCGTTCATTGCCAAACTCTCACAAAGAACCGGTGGTCGAGCAACAAGAGAGCGCTGAAGTGGAAGAATTCAAACCTGATTCTATTATCGTTACGGGGAGCCCCACTCCCAGCGAAGAGTTCATCCCTAATGCGACTATCCCACCTAATGTTAAGGCCAACAAACAAAAACTAACCATACGAAGTAAATTGATGTTAGTGGTTGCTATTTTATTGCCCATATTGGCTCTGCTCTTAACCAGCCCTAGCCATTCTAAATTTAGGCAATTGGCCGTATATAATAATATTGTCGTGAATACGCCAATTAATCATCCTGACTTGGCTAACTGGCTGCCTTCTATTGAGAAATGCGTCAAAAAATACAATAAGTCACACACTGGTGAGCTAGCACCAAAAGAAGTGATTGCAACTGGTGGGCAAAATAATCAATTGGTATTGAACTACATCCATAGCTCTGAATTCTCTGGTGAAAATATCACCTTACGCATTTTAGCTAACCAAGATGATTTCACCAACGTGTGTAAATAAGGGCATGAAGATGAACCAGAAAATCGCAACAACTATCTTGGTAGTTTCAGCTATCTTTAGCGCTTGGATCTACTGGGGCAGTGATATTAAAACTGAACAGATCCTTACTTCCCAAGAGTGGCAATCAAAAATGACGACGGTGATTAGACCAAGCGTGCGAAGTGATTCCGTCAGTACATTGCGCCGTGTTGATGTTACTTCTAATGTAAAATATCTACCAAATGGTAGCTATATTAGGATGTCTAACATTTTATTATTTGCTACTGGCTCAGAAAGTGAAAGTAGGATTAACATTTCAGAAACAGGCGAATGGGATGTCAGTGACAGCTACCTGCTAATCTCACCTTCAGAATTTAAAGATATCACCTCTACTCAAGGTAAAGACTTTACCCCTGAGCAGCTCGAGTTAATTACACAATTCTTCAAGATGGATGCTCAACAAAGTCGGCGTATCGACGTTGTAAACGAGAAAACATTGCTGCTTACCAGCCTCAGTCATGGGTCAACGGTTCTGTTTACCAACTGATACTAGCCACCCCATACAACCAAGCTAAAGGCGGCTATTTGTTACATAGCGTAAAAACCGCCTTTCGTTTATTGAATACCCGAAAAGGACAATGATGCATAAAGCAACGATTCACATCTATTACTGTCGTCAGTGCAATTGGATGCTACGAGCAGCATGGTTAAGCCAAGAGTTACTACATACTTTTAGTGAAGAGATTGATTCTGTGAGTTTACACCCAGATACTGGAGGACGATTTGAAATAATTTGCAACCAGAAAATTATTTGGGAACGCAAACAAGATGGTGGTTTTCCAGAAGCAAAAGTGCTCAAACAACGGGTAAGAGACATTATCGCTCCTGAAAGAGATCTTGGGCATTCCGACAATAAATAATGGCCTCACTGGTACATTAAATTGAATTTTTAACAATCAATTCGCCATTCAATCCTAATACCTGAAATAAGCCTTCGCTATATATAGCATAGCTTGGTGGGAAATTGTTGCGTGGAAAAGTGACAGAGCCTGGGTTCATGATAAACACTTGGTTTAGTGGCTCTGCAGTTGGAATATGGGTATGTCCATGAATCAGTACATCCCCATTTTTGAGCGGTGGTATCTGTTGTGCGTTATAAAGATGGCCATGAGTGATAAAAAAGCGCACTCCAGACTCAAGTAATACCCAAGCATAATCCATCATCATTGGAAACTTGAGCAGCATCTGATCAACTTCACTATCACAGTTTCCTCTAACCGCAACAATGCTATCGGCATACTGGTTGAGTCGCTCCGCAACCGCTACGGGATTATAACCTTCAGGGATAGAATTACGAGGGCCATGATTTAGGATATCGCCAAGCAATACTAAGGTTTGAGCATCTGATTGCTCAAATAAGGCTAGCATGGCTTGGGTTGCAGGTAGTGAACCGTGTAAATCAGAGGCAAAAAACAACTTCACAATATATCTCCATAGTTTTGATGGGGAAATTGTACGAATTTAAAAACACTTAGTCATCTCTCGCCATGCCGTTAATAACAATATTATTGTAGCTGACCATACCGACCACCTTACCATTTTCAATCACCGGAGCTCGGCTAATACCAAAACGCTCAAACAACCTCGCACAATATTTCACATTCATATCCGGAGATACAGATAACGCTGGTTTGGTCATGATTTCATAGATATTGACTCGCTGTGTAGCTCGGTTTTGAGCCAATACTTTTTTAGCGATATCATTCATCAACACAATCCCATACTCATCATCTTCGTGTCGTTTATCAACGATTAACGCTTTGACTTGACTTTGTTTAGCTAAATAAATGCCTTCATGCACCGTCGTTAAACCATCAACGATAACGTAAGTATTAGCCATTACATCTCTAACTCGGATCTTATTATGCAAACTCATAGCTCTTCCTCAACCACTTTAGTTAATGTTGCGACTTGATGAGCAACACCGACGGCATCTTCAATATCGATTTGAATAGCAATCCCCTGCCCTGACTCTTGGTCAAACTCCCCAACATCATTAATCGTTTCTAAAATGTGGCGAACAAGGTGTTCTTCGACCACAAACAACACCACATCTTTTTGCACATCCAATGTTAAGCCAAAGAAGGTTCGCTTTTTATTTAACCCCTCTCCTCTTGCATTATTGATAACCGTCGCCCCTGTAGCGCCGGCATTACGCGCAGCGTCTAGTACAATATCGGTTTTGCTGTCTTCAACAAAAGCCAGTATCAGTTTAAAGCGCATTTTCTTTCTCCTTTAATGACGCAGCTTTATTTAACCATTGAGTGATCTGCGCATAGCCCATTACAGAGATAATCGGGAATAGACTGGCAAATGCAATCAGCCCAAATCCATCAATCATAGGACTTCTTCCTGGAACGGTCGAAGCCAAACCCAAACCCAATGCGGCCACAATTGGCACGGTTACGGTTGATGTTGTCACACCACCAGAATCATAAGCTAATGGCACAATAAGCTTAGGAGCAAAAAAGGTTTGGATCACTACCACCACATACCCGGCAATGATGTAGTAATGGATAGGGTCACCAACCACGATACGATAACTGCCAAGTGAAATTCCAAAAGCTACCCCAAGAGCAACCGCGATTCGCAAACCATTAACGCTAATACTGCCACCGGATACCTGGTTTGCTTTAATCGCGACAGCAATTAAAGATGGCTCAGCTACCGTGGTACTAAAACCAATACAAAACGCAAATAGATAGACCCAAAAGTAGTCAAACCAATGTAGGGAACCACCCATACTAATTTTAAATTCAGCGAGAAATTGAGGAGCAGTTAACTGCTGCGCCATCATCTCCCCTAAAGGGAATAATGCCAATTCAAGCCCTAAAAGAAACAGAGTCAAGCCAATGATAACGTAACAAAAACCTAAAATAACTCTTATCGGACGCACGATAGGTTTACGTAATACAGCGAACTGGAAGCCAAAAATAATCGTGACAATGGGAACGACATCCAAAATAGTGGAACCTAACATGTCGAAGAACAGGATTAATGCATTCATGCCAACACCATCCCATAAACCATAACAAACATCATCGGTAGTAATGAGGCAAAAGCAATCAAGCCAAAACCATCAATCATTGGGTTTCGTCCCTTGATGGCAGAAGCGAGACCTACCCCTAACGCTGTTACCAAAGGAACCGTGATTGTCGAAGTGGTGACACCACCCGAGTCATAAGCAATACCGATAATATTTTCAGGCGCAAAAGTGGTCAGAATAACGACACCAACATAACCACCGATGATCATGTAGTGAATAGGCCAGCCTTTCAAAATACGTAATACCCCTAATACAATGGCGATTCCTACAGAAAACGCGACTGTGAGTCTTAGACCATTGGCATAATCGTTCATACTTTCAGCCGATTCGGTGATCACCCCTTCGGCTGCAGCCACATTCGCCGCCTCATCTGCCACAGCAGTTAAAGCGGGTTCAGCAATCGTGGTACCAAACCCTAAGAAAAAAGCAAAGGTAAGTAGCCACGCGACACTTCCTTTTCTCGCAAAGGCTTGCGCCATTGACTCACCGATAGGGAATAGCCCCATCTCTAATCCAAAAATAAAAAACGTCAACCCCAATACAACCAGCACTAAACCAACAATGATTGGCAGCCAATTGGGCAGTGGTTCTTGTAATACAATGAGTTGGAAAAACACAATAACGGCAACTATCGGCAGCAGATCTCGCAAACTCCCTATCATCGCTTTAAGTAGCGCCACCATCGAGTCCATTCATTCCTCCCGTGTTTGATATCTTTGTTCATAATGGCAAATCAAGACTGATGAGAGTGTGATATGGGTTGCGAGGCGCAGAAAAAAGTGACCAAATGTTACAAAGTTTGTCATTTATCACTGTCATTATTTAACGTATTCTGAAATAGGCCTGTTGAATGTTAAATGTTCAAAACAATTGAGTTGCAGCAATACTCTAATACTTAGTAGAAATCGCGACCACCTTCTATCATGGATAACCCAAGAGGTAGTGATATGAAAATACTATTAACTGGCGGAACTGGTTTTATCGGTAAGGCATTGATAAAACAGATTCTGGCCCACGATATACACATCCTAACCCGTAATATTCCACGTGCTAAAGAGCAACTCAAGCACGTTGATAATAGCAATTTCACCTATTTAACATCGCTATCAACATTAAAAGATCTCAACCAATTTGACGCCATTATTAACCTAGCAGGCGAACCTATCGCCGATAAACGTTGGACCCCAAAACAGAAAAAAGCGATATGCGCTAGCCGTTGGGAAATCACAGAACAATTAGTTGAATTGATCCACGCTAGCACCGAACCACCGCACGTTTTTATCAGTGGTTCTGCAGTGGGGTATTACGGAGATCAACAATCACATCCTTTCGATGAGACCTTACACGCCCACAGCAACAATTTCCCTCATCAGGTCTGCGCTAAATGGGAGCAAATCGCCCTCAAAGCTCAATCAGAAAGAACCAGAGTTTGTCTATTACGAACTGGCATAGTGCTAGCGACCGAAGGGGGAGCGCTAGCGAAAATGTTGCCACCTTACAAGTTAGGGCTTGGTGGCCCGCTAGGCTCCGGAGAGCAATACATGCCATGGATACATATGTTGGATATGGTAAGAGCCATCACCTATTTACTGGAAACTCAGCATGCGCAAGGTGCTTTTAACCTGTGTGCACCACACGCCGTTACCAACAAGGTTTTTAGTCAATCATTAGCGAAAACGCTAAACCGACCTCATCTATTATTCACACCTAAATGGCTAATGAACATCATTTTGGGAGAGGCGACTGTGTTACTTTTTGATAGCATCCGGGCGAAACCAAAAAAACTGACCGAACTTGGCTTTCATTTCCAATACTCACATATAGAACCTGCGTTCAAAAACATTCTAAAACGCAACCTTTAGGAACTGGTATGACGAAAGCAATATTAATAACAGGCTGCTCAACTGGCATTGGGTATATGGCAGCACATGCCTTACAGCAACGCGGCTATCATGTGATCGCTTCATGCCGGAAATTGGAAGATGTCGAAAAGCTTCGTCAAGAAGGGTTAACTTGTATCCAACTCGATTTACGTTGTGAGAAAAGCATTACAGAGGCTGTTACTCAAACGATGGATTTATGTGATGGAAAACTGTACGCGCTATTCAATAACGGAGCTTATGGTCAACCAGGAGCGATTGAAGATCTGCCAACGGCAGCTTTACGTGAACAATTTGAAACCAACTTTTTTGGTTGGCATCAACTCACAACAGAAATTATCCCTCACTTTCGCAAACAAGGAGAAGGAAGGATCATTCAAAATAGCTCAGTGTTAGGTTTCGCAGCAATGAAATATCGCGGAGCTTACAATGCTTCCAAATTTGCTATTGAAGGATGGAGTGACACCTTACGTCTTGAACTTAGAACAACCAACATACTAATCAGCATTATTGAGCCGGGGCCAATCGAAACTTCATTTCGTGCCAATGCGCTTACAGCGTTTAAGCATTGGATTGACACCCCAAATAGCGTTCACAGCACTGTTTATCAAAGTCAAATTCAAAGACTCAATGGCGATAAATCAAATAACGCCTTTGCTTTACCAGCTAAAGCTTGCCTCCCATATCTCCTACATGCACTTGAATCATCGAAGCCGAAGCTTCGTTATCGCATTACCACTCCAACAAAAGTGTTTGCAATCCTTAAACGAGTGGTTCCTAATCGGTGGTTAGATCATCTGTTAGATAAAGCGGCATAAATGACCAACTTGTCATTTTTTCGTAACATTCAAGTGACATCATGCAGCTCTGGACATTCCAGATACCCTAATACTAAGCGTTGCATGTGGTACGACAAATATGACATTACACCAATTAAATTGGCTCAGTGTCGGTGTTGCGCTGACTTTATTATTAATACTATAGACACCTTTGCTTGCTCTCTCGTTAAGAGACAAAAACGCTGCAGCCTTGTGGCGTTTTTTGTTTTTCCCCTTGATATTTCAACTTTTAACCCTATCTCTTAGCTATAGACCTAACACAGCAAAGGAACAAACAATGCTATCTCCTTACATTGTTGAAGTGAATCAGAATAACTTTAGAGAAGTGTTCGAGGGCTCGGTAAATACTCCTATTTTATTTCATTTTTGGGCACCAATGAGCCAAGAAAGTGCGCAGGTCATTCCAGAGCTGCAAACCCTCACCCAACAATACAATGGTGCTTTTACCTTAGCACTATTAAATTGTCAGGAAGAACAAGCCGTTGCCGCACAGTTTGGCGTACAAACCTTGCCAACCATTGCACTTTTTATCAACGGTCAAGCGGTGGATGGCTTAGGCGGACCTCAAACTATTGACGCGGTTAAAGAGATGCTAAATAAGCATTTGCCGAGCCAAAGTGAGGTTGATTTAAAGAACGCTTTGGAACTAATTCAACAGTCTCAACACTCTGACGCCCTGCCTTTGCTATTAAATCTGCCACAAGAGATCAAGGAAAAGGGAGAAGCCAAACTCGCCCTTGCGGATGTTTTTTTGGAAACGCAGCAATACGATGCGGCAGAAGCGGAATTGCAACACATCCCGTTAGAATATCAAGATAGCTATTACAAAGGATTAGTTGCCAAACTGGAACTGCATAAGCAAGCCGCTGATAGCCCTGAAATACAAGCGTTAGAGGAAAGCTTTGCAGCGCAACCTGATAATGCTCAGCTAGCAAATGAACTTGCACTTCAGTATCATCAAGTCAGCCGAGATGAAGAAGCACTAAAACTTTTATGGTCTTTTTTAAAGAGCGATCTCAACTGCTTAGATGGTGAAATCAAAAAAGTCTTTATGGATATATTGAGCGCTTTAGGACAAGGTAATAGCCTCGCCGGTTACTATAGAAGACAACTATATTCATTATTATATTAATAATATCAAACAATTAAGGCTGGGATTTTCCAGCCTTAATTGTATTATAACTAAACAACTTGAAGTAGTAGTCTAGCGGCAAGCGGGTTCTCCTCATGAGCATAGATAAACGATACGATTTATTTGAAAGAACGTAGCCAACACCACAGCAGCTTCAAGTAGGAAAGGTATAATGCAAAATAGAAAAAATAGCACTCCCAAGCTTGGATGAATAATATCAACAACCACCAAAGCTAGGAGAATCAATAATCAAAAAGGATCAGTTATGGCTTTAGATTCAATCGTTGCCGTTGGCATATTCGTATTCGTTGTTATTGCTTTTATCTTTGCAGCAGTGAAAACGGTTTCTCAAGGAAGTAATTGGACAGTGGAGCGCTTTGGTCGCTATACCCATACTCTACAACCTGGCTTAAATATTATTATTCCATTTGTTGACAAAATCGGGCAAAAAATCAACATGATGGAACAAGTGTTAGATATTCCCGCCCAAGAGGTGATCTCTAAAGATAATGCCAATGTTGTGATTGATGCAGTTTGCTTTGTACAAGTGATAGATGCCGCAAAAGCCGCTTATGAGGTAAGTGAACTACAACACGCCATTCGAAATTTAACACTGACTAACATGCGTACAGTGCTAGGCTCAATGGAGCTCGATGAAATGCTTAGCCAGCGTGACATGATCAACACAAAACTGCTCTCTATCGTTGACCAAGCCACTAACCCATGGGGAGTTAAAGTCACTCGTATCGAGATAAAAGATGTTCAGCCACCAGCAGATCTAACGGCAGCAATGAATGCGCAGATGAAGGCTGAGCGTAATAAGCGGGCAGACATTCTAGAAGCAGAAGGGGTACGCCAAGCTCAAATTTTACGTGCAGAAGGCCAAAAGCAGTCTGAAATATTAAAGGCGGAAGGTGAAAAGCAAGCAGCAATTTTACAAGCCGAGGCTCGTGAACGGGCTGCCGAAGCGGAAGCGAAGGCAACTGAAATGGTGTCAAACGCCATAGCACAAGGCGACATGCAAGCTGTGAATTATTTCATTGCGCAAGGTTATACTGATGCCTTAAAAGCGATTGGCCAAGCAGAAAATGGGAAGATCATCATGCTACCGTTAGAAGCTACGGGACTAATGGGGTCCGTTGCTGGGATCGCTGAAATGTTCAAGCAACCATCCGTAAAAGATAAGTAGGTAACCAAGTGATAGAACTTATACAACAAATCAATTACTGGCACTGGCTAGCGTTTGGTTTGGTGCTCGTGGCGCTAGAACTACTCGGTACTGCCGGCTATTTTCTTTGGCTCGGTATTTCAGCAGTACTTGTTGGAGTGATTTTCGCCATATTACCCATAAGCTGGCAACTGCAATGGTTAACCTTTGCCAGTTTTTCTTTGATCACTACATGGTTATGGTGGAGAAAACAGTTTAAATCTGATCATGACAGTGACAAATCGCGCAAACTTAATCAAAAACAGAAACAACTGATTGGACAAACTGCGCGACTAACAGAAGATGTTCAACAAGGGACGTTTCGCCTAACTCTCGGAGATACCACCTGGACAGCGCAATGCAAACAAGACATCGCAGCGGGCAGTTTAGTCAAAGTCGTCGAAGTTGATGGCATTGTTTTGATCGTTGAGCCGCAATAAACGAAAGGCGACTATTTGTCGCCTTTCGTTTTACAGCACTGCCCTTTCAAATTATCAATGATTGGGCAATCGCTCCCCTCATCACCAGGGCATTCGTTAATCCATTCTTCCAGTTGTTCTCTGATTAACTCCAATTCGGCGAGTTTTCGTGAAACATGCTGCAGCTTTTCTTTGGCTTTTTCTTTGACTGAAAAGCTGGTTCTAGACGGGTCATTGGCTAAAGCGAGTAAAGACTTACACTCTTCCAAACTGAACCCAACACGTTTGCTGCGCGCAATCAGTAAAAGATCATCAACATGCTCTTGTTGATAGTGACGATATCCATTTTCTGACCTTATCGGAGGGGTAATCAACCCTTTTTCTTCATAGAGTCGAATCGATTTGGCACTTAATCCCGTTAATTGAGCGACTTGGCTAATATTCATGTTAAAAATTCAATGAAAAAGGCATGTTGATAAACATGCCTTTATTACCATGAGAAAGCAAGTCGATTACTATTGATTCAATAACCAGCTTAGAATTTGAGATTTTTCAGATTTATCCGCTTTTTCATACCAGTAAGAAAGCATTTCTAAGGGCTTACTTTCAGTTTTTAGTGCTTGGTTGATAGAAGAACGATTGACAAAAGCCCAATCTGCAAATGCTTTTTGTTCACTTACTGAGGCTTCAGCAAACCAGTATTGAACCATTTCGACTGATTTTGAAGTGCTCGCAGTAACTTCAGCTTGAACCGGTGCTGTGACAGTGGAAGGCTGAGATGCCCCACCTAATACATAATTAGCTTCTTCAATAACCGCTAAAAAATAGGCTTTGGGAACAGAAAATTCCACTTTATTTTTATTCGTAGACGAATTCAATGTAAACACTATTGAGTCATCTGTAATTTGCTGTATGAATTCTGGTGAAAGTGGAAACTTAAACCACTGCGTGGTAGTACAGTGCTCTGTGCATGTTTCAGCTAATGGACGATAAGTATCTAATTCTAGGTGTTGTGATAAATAGGTAACTGTCTTGAATTGATCGTAATTCTTAAAGTAAGTAACATTCATATCCACATAAGAACTATCAATACTCTTTTCGACCGTTTTAGGGAAATTACCCACATAGTTCAATTCAGATTTTACAATATCGGCACCTAAAAGTGCTTTTGTTTCAGGAGTAATATCTTTCGCTACAACTTGAACATAGTTGTGCCTTTCTTGGATATTTTTTGCGACATCATTAAATGCACTAGAACTGTCTAAATTACTGCATCCAACCGCAACCATAGCAGTTGAAAAAATTATCGAAGCTCTAAATAGATTCATCATAATTATCCTTTATATTCGAGCAAAAACACCGGCACTAGGCCGGTATTTTAATTAATGAAAGGCAGTACACGTAAATTAGAAACCGTATTCTAGACCTACACGTACAAATGCTTTCTTATCATCAGCATTGTATGCATCATGCTGGCCTACACGTAGGTAAGGTACAAAACCATTTTTAACATACATTAACTGAGCTGACAAAACTTCATCAGCATCATCTTGTTCTACACCTGCAATTTCCGATTCAAGGTTAGCGGCATAGCCTACTTTAACCCCCCAAGGCCCATTCCAGTATTGAGCAATGATTGAGTATTGACCTTGCTCTGCTTCTTTTCCTGCATAAGCAGCATGCTTAGATTCGCCTTCATTGTGCTTATAAGCACCAGCTAAACCAAAACCAGCGGGTAAAGGTAGTTCAAAACCAACAATATATGCAGTTGAATCAATATCACTGCCACTATATTTTGCGTTGGACTCAAAACCACCATGAACAGTCACAATATCAGCCACATTATAGTGAACAGCGGCACCAACATGGTTCGAATCTTTAGTATCTTTGTCACCACGCCCCACAGAAACATTAAATGTAAAACCACTGAAAGAAGGAGAATCATAACGAGCAATATCGCCTTTACGATCATAGTGAGCTTTTACATCACCACCCCAATCAAACACACGACCTAGACCTGGGTTAGAGTATGGCCAGTCAACGATTTCGTACAAAGGTGTCAGCATACGACCAAAACGCACTTTACCCCAATCACCTTGTAGACCAAGGAAAGTATCACGAGCACCGAGAGTACTACCTGTACCATCTTCACCAACATAACCAGATTCGATTTGCATAAAAACATTTACATTATCGAGCATATCTTTGCTAGCGCGAAAACCGATTCGTGATTCATTTTCGTAGTCGTAGCCATTACCATCTTCTTGATAAAATACTGAAATTGCCGCGACACCATAAGCTTGAACATTGAAATCAGAAAGAACACCAATCTGGCCTGTCTCTTCTGCTGCGAAAGCACCAGTTGAAGCGATTGCTACTGCTGCACCTAGCAGAGTACGTTTAAACATTTTGTCCATGGAAAAAACTCCTAAAAATGGATATAGCTGTTTTTTATATTTCTCACCTTAAGTTGGCCGCCGAAGGGAGAAATTATTTCCTATGTTGAAAACCTAAATTAACCTTTAACTTTTGATTTTCTATTTCCTGCATACACACCGTGTATCCATGTCCAATAGACTAACTTCGCAGCGAAAAACATCAACGAGAACTTAATTTTTATCTAAAAAAATATGAGCCACAGCAAACTTTAGCCAAGTAAGAGATCGAGATCTAATAAATAGTAAAACCCGAACACACTAAAAATAAAAGATATAAAAAACAACATGTTGTGTATTTTTTCATTTCAATTAGCTTGAAGTGACTCGCAATAATCACGAGAAAGTAGAGGAGAGAATTTTTAGTACCAATGGATAAAGACACAATAAGGTAAGAATTAAAACAAAAAGGTAGAATGCTTTTTTTTATAAAAAATTAAGCCTCAATTATAAAAATTGAGGCTTAATTACATACAGGGATAAAATGAAAGGCTAGGTATCCATCATGGAGAGTAAATCTTGCTCAGTGCGAATTTCAATGCCAAGTTCTTGTGCTTTGGCCAGCTTAGAGCCTGCCGCTTCACCAGCAAATAATATATCTGTGTTCTTGGAAACACTGCCAGTCACTTTTGCTCCCAGAGCTTGCAGAGCAGCCTTGGCATCACTTCTTGACAACTGAGATAAACTTCCTGTCAATACAACAACCTTACCTAAAAGTGGTTGAACGCTATCCTCGCTCGGCTTTACAACACTTGGCCACTGAACACCTAACTCCATTAATTCTTCAATGACTTTTTTGTTTTTATCTTGCTCAAAAAAAGAAGTGATGTGACTCGCAACAACTACACCTACATCTTGAACTTCAAGTAGATCATCAAATGTCGCTTGGCTGATATTGCCTAAAGTTTCAAAATGCAGAGCTAAATTTGCAGCCGTGGCCTCCCCTACTTCACGAATACCGAGAGAATACAAAAAGCGAGCGAGAGTAGTGAGTTTTGATTTTTCTAAAGCATTGACAACGTTTTGCGCCGATTTAGGCCCCATGCGCTCTAAAATAGTTAACTGCCCCGCTTTGAGTCGAAAAAGGTCGGCGGGTGTTTTTACCATCTCTTTATCAACCAACTGCTCGATGACTTTAACACCTAATCCATCAACATCCAGCGCTTTGCGTGATACAAAATGCTTAAGCGCTTCTTTACGCTGGGCCTGACAAACTAATCCACCAGTACAGCGAGCCACGGCTTCCCCTTCAACACGTTCAATCTCTGAACTGCATACTGGGCAGCGGTTGGGGAAAATAATATCTCTTGCTGATGCAGGACGTCGGTCTAAAACAACGGAGACCACTTGCGGGATCACGTCCCCCGCACGACGAATCGTGACACTATCACCGATTTTGACCCCCAAACGTTCAATTTCATCGGCATTGTGTAACGTGGCATTACTAACGGTAACCCCGCCCACAAAAATAGGTTCTAGTTTAGCCACTGGTGTAATCGCGCCGGTTCGTCCTACTTGGAACTCAACATCATTAAGTACAGTAATCTCTTCTTGCGCAGGGAATTTATACGCAATCGCCCATCGTGGTGCTCGAGCAACAAAGCCCAATTGTTGCTGGGCTTGGATATCATCCACTTTGATGACCACGCCATCGATCTCGTAAGCTAACTGTTCACGGCGAGCTAAAATACTTTGATAATAGCTTTTGACTTCATCGAGCGAATTCACCAAGCGTGTCTCAGGAGACATAGGCAAACCCCATGCTTTTAATTGCAAAAAGCGTTGATAGTGACTCAATGCCAATTCAACCCCCTCCACAACCCCCACGCTGTAAGCATAAAAATTAAGCGGGCGTTTTGCCGTAATTTTGGAGTCTAACTGCCTTAAACTGCCTGCCGCAGCATTTCTAGGGTTAACAAAAGTTTTATCACCCGTTTTTAGCGCTTGTTGATTCAAACGTTCAAAACCAGCTTTGGGCATAAAGACTTCTCCACGCACTTCTAGGCGAGTAGGCCACCCTTCCCCCTGTAATTTCAGAGGAATCGCGCTGATAGTTCTGACATTCTCTGTAATGTTTTCTCCTGTCGTACCATCGCCACGCGTTGCAGCTTGGATCAAAACACCATTTTCATACAATAAACTTACCGCTAAACCATCTAGCTTAGGTTCACAGCAAAACGCATCTAGCTCAGTCGTAGCTAAGCGGTCTTGTATGCGCTTGTGGAAAGCATCCAACTCATCATCATCGAACGCATTATCCAAAGATAGCATCGGTATTTCATGTTTAACTTGCTCAAATCCATCAAGAGGCTTACCACCGACTCGCTGGCTTGGTGAGTCTAAAGTAATGAGTTCAGGATGTTGAGCTTCCAACTCAAGTAACTCACGCATAAGCCGGTCATACTCTGCATCTGGAATTTCAGGGCTATCTTCAACGTAGTAACGTACCGAATGGTAGTGAAGCGTTTCACGTAACTGATTTAATTGGTTTTGAATTGTTTGAGTCATAATTCTCTCGGATCATGAAAAAAGGCTCCGACGAGGAGCCCTTAGTGGTCTGTTTTTTATTTACGCGCTACGAGCATTTTTAAATTCCTGTATCTGACGACGGTATGCTGCTAAGCGGTCTGGAGTCATCAGGTTACGAGCGTCATCAAGCACATTACCGCCAAGATCATCGGCAATTTGTTGCGCGGTTTTGAGCATCAATTTAAAGTTTTGGTCCGCTTCACCGTAGCATGGCAGAGTCATGAAAAATGAAATACCTTGTGTAGTGAAATCAGCAGGATCATTATGCTCCAGTGTGCCTGGTTGCATCATATTAGCAACACTAAATAATACTTTACCTGTCCCTGAAAGATCAGCGTGACGGTGGAATATATCCATATCACCGTAGAGCAAGCCATTTTGCTGCATACTATCAAAAAGCTTAGTACCGACGAAAGGCTCATTTGCTGCGCAATGTACATTAAGTACTAGCACTTCCATATCTGCTGGTTGTTCTTCTGCAACTTCTTGGCTCTCTTGCTCAATATGAACAGCCTCTTGATTAGGAACCGAATGCTGTTGTGGTGCTTCTGATACGGAAATTGAAGGAATATCCTCAATCTCATCAATAGTATCTACTACAACCATCTTTTCAGGATAACCATCAATTAATGGATCAACTGCTTCACTGAAGTCAGGCTCTTTACGTTCTTTTCGGATAATCTCAAAATCATCTTCTGGAGCAAACGAGCGTTGTGGTGAAGGGACGGAATCATCGTGATCAACATCGATTTTCCCGAGAGGCTTGTCACCAAACTTCGATTTCCCTTCTTTCTTACTGGTCCAAAGGCCGTGGAACAGTAGAGCGGCTATCGCTAGCGCGCCAACAATGATGAGTACGAATCTCAATTCCTGCATTTTTCACTCTCAGTTTCTCGATGTATTGTTGTTCGTTGCTGTATATCGCTGAACTAAACGTATCACCAAGGTGGATTATTCGGTCTATTCAAGTACTTTACCAAAACTTAGTACCGATTTAGAACAACTTAATGTGAGAAGTTCCATACATGATGTGATTTTCACCACGCTTTTCTTCTTCGATAGGTTGAGTAGAATAGCTTTCACGCTATTAATTGATAAAATTTTGTATTGGAAATGATATGACACATCAACAACGCTCTGGCTTTGGTTACTTCTTCTTTGGGATTAAACTGGCTCTTACCCCGGGAATTCGTCGTTTTGTTTTACTCCCTTTACTCACCAATATTATTTTGGTTGGTGGCGCACTTTTTTATCTATTCAGCCATTTGGATACTTGGATTACCCAGTTGATCGGCCAAATACCAGACTTTCTATCTTGGCTAAGTTATATCCTCTGGCCATTATTAGCGATTACTATCTTAGCTACGTTTTCATACTTTTTTAGCACGCTAGCGAACTTTATCGCGGCTCCGTTTAATGGTTTACTTGCCGAAAAGGTAGAAGAAAAGCTTATTGGCGCACCCGTTAATGATGATGGCTTGATGTCTGTCATTAAAGATGTTCCAAGAGTTCTTGCTCGCGAATGGCGTAAGTTAATTTATACGCTACCAAAAGCGATTGGCTTGTTTTTATTGTTGTTGATCCCAGCGTTAGGACAAACCATCGGCCCCCTACTATGGTTTATGTTCACTGCTTGGATGTTGGCCGTGCAGTATTGTGACTACCCCTTTGACAACCATAAAATTAGCTTTGATCAAATGAGACACAATTTGAAACAAAAACAGGGTAAAGCCTATAGCTTTGGTATTTTGGTGTCGGTGTTTACGACCATTCCTATTCTTAACTTAATTGTTATGCCTGTTGCAGTTTGTGGTGCAACCGCTATGTGGGTTGCCGAATTTAAGAATAAACCATGTTAAAACAAGCTCCAATCGAGATAGATTGGTTTACCTAACCCTCTAAACACCTTGGAGTTGCACTTAAGTGAGAGCTCATTTGCATACGCAAGTTATGTGATGGAGGAATCAACGTCGTCGCAACTTCAAGTAGGAAGGATATATAACTTATAACTTTTTAATCCTTTTACGTTTCAGGGTTAACACATATCCTTCTTTCTGTATCCACTCCCGTGTCCTACTTATCTAACAGACATTAACGTGTGTAATAAAGGAATATCGCAATGAGCAAAATCTACGAAGACAACTCTTTAACTATTGGTAACACACCTTTAGTTCGCCTAAGCAAAGTCAGTAATGGCAAAGTGCTTGCTAAAATTGAAGCTCGCAATCCTAGCTTCAGTGTTAAATGTCGTATTGGCGCGAACATGATTTGGGAAGCGGAGAAAGCAGGTACTCTAAAACCTGGTGTTGAACTAGTAGAACCAACCAGTGGTAACACCGGCATTGCCCTTGCGTTTGTTGCGGCAGCCCGCGGTTATAAACTGACCCTAACTATGCCAGAATCAATGAGCTTAGAGCGCCGCAAATTATTGAAAGCTTTAGGTGCAAACTTAGAATTAACCGAAGCTGCAAAAGGTATGAAAGGCGCGATCGCTAGAGCCGAAGAAATCGTGGCAAGTAACCCAGAGAAATTCTTGCTGCTGCAACAATTCAATAACCCTGCAAACCCACAAATTCACGAAAAAACCACAGGTCCTGAAATTTGGGATGCAACCGACGGCGAAATTGATGTATTTGTCGCAGGTGTGGGCACAGGCGGTACATTGACTGGAACAAGTCGTTACATAAAAGGTGAAAAAGGCAAAGCGATTATCTCTGTTGCCGTTGAACCTGCCGAGTCACCGGTCATAGCACAAGCTATTGCAGGTGAAGAAATCAAGCCGGCTCCACATAAAATCCAAGGTATCGGCGCTGGTTTCATTCCAGGAAACTTAGATTTATCTCTAATTGACCGTGTTGAACCTGTCACTTCTGACGAAGCGATTGCTATGGCACAACGTCTTATGGAAGAGGAAGGTATTCTCGCTGGAATTTCGTCTGGAGCTGCTGTTGTCGCGGCCAATAGATTAGCAGAACTACCTGAATTTGCTGGGAAAACTATTGTTACCATACTCCCAAGTTCTGGTGAGCGTTATCTAAGCACCGCACTATTTGCCGGTATATTTACCGAGAAAGAGAACCAGCAGTAATATGTGGTCAAATCAATTTTTCGTTTAAAAAAGCCCCGTTCAGGGGCTTTTTTGTTGATCCCTGCCTCTCCTTTGGTAATATCAGTAACGTTTTATTTTAAGCTTCAAAATAAAGAAGTCAGAAACGTATTTCAGAACAATGGCGAACGACAACATAGATTGAAATCGCGATTGTACTATTTTAGACCAGTATCAGTTCTGACACGTAAACGACGTCGATGCACTAGCAGAATCGTCAATTAGCAGTTAAGCTGTTCTGGTTGAGAAACTAACAAAAAATAAATCAATTGGGGTATATAACATGTACAAGAAGCAAGTAGAAATCACTGCAGAAAACGGCCTTCACACTCGTCCTGCTGCGCAGTTCGTTAAAGAAGCTAAAGCATTCGATGCTGACATCACTGTGACTTCTAATGGCAAAAGCGCAAGTGCTAAAAGCCTTTTCAAACTTCAAACACTAGGCCTAGTAAAAGGCACTGTTGTGACTATTTCTGCTGAAGGCCCTCAAGCTCAGCAAGCGGTAGATCACCTAGTAGCTCTAATGGACCAACTACACTAATCCGGTCCTCTATTTTCAAAGCCATTTTGTGAAAACAAAGTGGCTTTATTGGAAATAGACTAAACTTTGGGCTATTAATTATCGTTAGCGCAATAGTACACACCCTCCCGTTTACAGTTGTCCAATTTAAGGTAAGGCTATGATTTCAGGCATCCTAGCATCTCCAGGCATTGCTTTCGGTAAAGCACTGCTACTTCAAGAAGATGAAATTGTCCTAAATACTCACTCTATTTCAGAAGCTCAAGTAGAAGATCAAGTTAAGTGTTTTTATGATGCACGTAACAAAGCTTCTGCTCAGTTAGAAGTGATTAAACAAAAAGCACTTGAAACGTTTGGTGAAGAAAAAGAAGCCATCTTCGAAGGCCACATCATGTTGCTTGAAGATGAAGAGCTAGAAGAAGAAATTTTAGCACTCATCAAAAATGACAAAATGCATGCAGATAACGCGATCTATACCGTGATCGAAGAACAAGCTGCTGCACTCGAATCTCTTGATGACGAGTACTTAAAAGAACGTGCAACAGATATCCGTGATATCGGCTCTCGTTTCGTTAAGAATGCTCTTGGTATCAATATCGTTTCACTTAGCGATATCAACGAAGAAGTTATTCTTGTTGCTTACGATCTAACACCATCTGAAACTGCACAAATCAACCTTGATTACGTGTTGGGCTTTGTTTGTGATATTGGTGGTCGTACATCTCACACTTCAATTATGGCTCGTTCACTTGAACTTCCAGCGATTGTTGGTACTAACGACATCACTAAAAAAGTGAAAAATGGCGATATGCTTGTTCTTGATGCTATGAACAACAAAATCATCATTAATCCTTCAGAAGCACAGCTTGAAGAAGTGAAAAAAATTCGTGATGACTTTGCCGCTGAAAAAGAAGAGCTAGCAAAACTTAAAGACCTCCCTGCGATTACACTAGACGGACATCAAGTTGAAGTCTGCGGTAACATCGGTACCGTAAAAGACTGCGATGGTATCTTACGTAATGGTGGTGAAGGCGTCGGTCTATACCGAACTGAATTCCTATTCATGGATCGTGATGCCCTACCAACTGAAGATGAGCAATACCAAGCTTATAAAGAAGTTGCAGAAGCAATGCACGGTGAAGCGGTTATTATCCGTACCATGGATATTGGTGGTGATAAAGATCTGCCATACATGGATCTACCAAAAGAGATGAACCCATTCTTGGGTTGGCGTGCCGTTCGCATTAGCCTAGATCGCCGTGAAATTCTCCGAGATCAACTACGTGGTATTCTACGTGCATCTGCTCACGGCAAACTACGCATCATGTTCCCAATGATCATCTCTGTTGAAGAGATTCGTGAACTTAAGAGTGCAATCGAAGAGTACAAAGCAGAACTTCGTGCTGAAGGTCTTGCTTTCGACGAGAATATCGAAATCGGCGTCATGGTTGAAACACCAGCTGCCGCAGCTATCGCTCATCACTTAGCGAAAGAAGTGTCATTCTTCTCTATCGGTACTAACGATTTGACTCAGTACACGTTAGCGGTTGACCGTGGTAACGAGATGATTTCTCATCTTTACAATCCACTATCACCAGCAGTACTGACGGTGATTAAACAAGTTATCGATGCATCTCATGCTGAAGGCAAGTGGACTGGTATGTGTGGCGAGCTCGCAGGTGATGAACGCGCAACGCTTCTGCTATTAGGTATGGGACTTGACGAGTTCTCTATGAGCGGCATTTCTATCCCGACAGTGAAGAAAGTCATTCGTAATTCAAACTTTGCAGACGTGAAAGCAATGGCTGAAGAAGCACTTTCTCTTCCAACTGCTGCAGAGATTGAAGCTTGCGTAGACAAATTCATCGCAGAAAAAACTCAATAATCTGCCGATACCAATGACCTAGACGACTAAAAGTAGTCGTCTAATCTCAATGATTGGTATACTATAAATCGACAGAATTAAACTAAACGTTAGGAGCATGACACAATGGGTCTGTTTGACAAACTTAAAAAGCTAGTATCTGACGACAGCGCAGATGCGGGTGCAATCGAAATCATCGCACCTCTTTCTGGTGAAATCGTAAATATTGAAGATGTGCCAGATGTTGTTTTCGCTGAGAAAATCGTTGGTGATGGCATTGCCATCAAACCATCTGGTAATAAGATGGTAGCTCCTGTAAATGGTACCATCGGTAAAATCTTCGAAACAAACCACGCATTCTCAATCGAGTCTGACGATGGTGTTGAGCTATTTGTTCACTTCGGTATCGATACTGTTGAACTGAAAGGCGAAGGCTTCACTCGCATTGCACAAGAAGGCCAAGCTGTTAAAGCTGGCGATACTGTAATCGAATTCGATCTAGCGCTTTTAGAAGAGAAAGCAAAATCAACTTTGACTCCAGTTGTTATCTCTAACATGGACGAAATCAAAGAGTTGAACAAACTTTCTGGTTCTGTAACTGTAGGTGAAACTCCAGTTCTACGCGTAACTAAGTAACCCTATTGGTTATCGCCATTGTTATGTAAAAAAACGCTGCTTTTGAGCAGCGTTTTTTGTTGTATTCAATTCATGACATCCTAAACTTAGCTTCACGCTCTTTATGATAAAGATCTAAAGCCCCAAAGCGTATTTCAATACTTGACCTTTAACTGGACCTGAGTGCTCTGCCAACTTCAATATCGCATTACGAAGCAGCTTAACTGGCGGAACGTGGTTGCTGAATGTCTTATAAAACAGATCCATTCCCGTTTGCATCAACAAGTTATCTGGGTAACGTCGACATTGATACTCATACAGCAAGTCATCAGACAATCGAGCTTTTCCTTCAATAACATTCAATAATACCTTGGCATCTTTCAAGCCAAGATTCACCCCTTGCCCTGCTAACGGGTTGATAGTGTGTGCCGCATCACCGACCACAACACATTGTCGTTTGGAGTATTGCTGAGCATGACGCCGAGTAAGAGGAAACGCCCCCCACTTCAACACCTTGATATCACCTAGCTCTTGTGGAAAGTGAGATAATATTTCACCTCTGAGCGCGTCTGCGTCCAAGGCACATAGTTGACGAATGCGCGCTGGAGAATCATACCAAACCAAAGAAGCTTGCTGACCGAGCAAAGGAAGAAATGAACGAGGTCCTGAAGGAAAAAACTGCTGCCAGGTGATATCTTGTTGAGGCATTTCGGTTTCCACATTGATAAGCATGCATTGTTGGCGATAGTCCCAAGCCGTGACACCAATATGAGCAAGTTGGCGTACCTTGGAGTTGGCCCCATCAGCACCGACCACCCACTGGGCTTTGAGTGATTTTCCTGACTGCAAATGCACAGTGTTAAGCTCATCAAAATCAATACGTTCTAGCTTCTCAGGGCAAAGTAATGTTAGGTTTGAATAGTGTTCGAACTGTTGCCATAACCCCAACTGTATGAGTCTATTTTCAACCATATAACCAAGCTGTGGTAAGGCTAAATCCTCGCTATTAAATCGCGTTCGGCATTCTGGGTGCTCCCAGGTTTCTAAACGACGGTATGGACATGTTCTCATGCGAGCAATAGACTCCCAAGCCCCCAAAGACTCCAATAGCTGAACCGATGTTTGTGAAATAGCAGAAATACGCAGATCAAAGGCTTGCAAAGCATCAAATGCTTCAGGGATGCAACTTTCAATAACCGCGACTGTGCGTCCTTGTTTAGCAAAACCAAGCGCAACAGCAGCACCTACCATGCCACCACCAACGATCACTACGTCAAAATTATCCATTATTTACACTTTTCATTCTGATTTTTGGGCTGTTTTTCATTGTACGTTCCTCAGACATTTTTGCTAATTTTTTTCATCAAAAACCTTATTAAAAATATGGCAAAACCCTAGATACAGCCTTGTATAGAATAGATTTCGCAGGATCACTAGTCAGTGACTTTTTAAAGCAGTACAATACGCGGCTACCGCTGAGATGGCGGCTATAATTTGAGCATAGCTCAACGAATTTAGACAAACAAAATGAGCGGAAGTGAGATGAGTAAGAAACTGCTAATTAAAACCTGGGGCTGCCAGATGAATGAATACGATTCATCAAAAATGGCCGACCTGCTTAACGCTGCAAACGGCTATGAGCTAACGGAAGAGCCAGAGGAAGCAGATGTACTATTACTTAACACCTGTTCAATCCGTGAAAAAGCGCAAGAAAAGGTTTTCCACCAACTAGGTCGTTGGAAAACGCTAAAAGATAAAAAACAGGGCGTTGTGATTGGTGTTGGCGGTTGCGTAGCAACACAAGAAGGCGATCATATCCGTGAACGAGCGCCATTCGTTGATGTTATTTTTGGCCCACAAACGCTACACCGTTTACCTGAAATGATTAAACAATCACAAACCAACGCCGGGCCGGTGATGGATATATCCTTCCCTGAAGTTGAGAAATTTGACTGTCTACCAGAGCCAAAAGCAGACGGTGCGACCGCTTTTGTTTCTATCATGGAAGGCTGTTCAAAATATTGCACTTACTGTGTAGTGCCATACACTCGCGGCGAAGAAGTAAGCCGTCCAATGGATGACGTGTTGTACGAAATCGCCCAACTTGCTGAGCAAGGTGTACGCGAAGTCAACCTACTTGGTCAGAATGTTAATGCCTATCGTGGCCCAATGCACGATGGCGAAATCTGCTCTTTTGCAGAACTATTACGTTTGGTCGCTTCGATTGATGGTATTGATCGCATTCGCTTCACAACCAGTCATCCGCTTGAATTTACCGATGACATCATTGCTGTTTATGAAGATACACCAGAGCTAGTGAGCTTTCTGCATCTTCCAGTACAGAGTGGTTCAGACCGAATTTTGACCATGATGAAGCGCCCACACACCGCGATTGAATACAAATCGATCATTCGTAAATTGCGTAAAGCTCGTCCAGATATTCAAATTAGCTCAGACTTCATTGTTGGCTTCCCAGGTGAAAGTGACAAAGATTTCCAAGACACGATGAAGCTAATTAAAGACGTTGATTTCGATATGAGCTTCAGCTTTATTTTTTCTCCACGCCCAGGTACGCCTGCTGCTGACTATCCTTGTGATTTGTCTGAAGAAGTTAAAAAAGAGCGTCTGTACGAACTACAACAAACGGTCAATGCGCAAGCCATGCGTTATTCACGGTTAATGCTTGGTACTGAGCAACGCGTTCTAGTTGAAGGCCCATCGAAAAAGAACTTGATGGAACTGCGTGCGCGCACAGAAAATAACCGCGTTGTAAACTTTGAAGGTTCTGCCGATCTCATTGGTCAATTCGTTGATGTGAAGATCGTAGACGTATTTGCTAACTCACTACGTGGTGAATTAGTGCGTACAGAAAAAGATATGGACCTTCGCACCATGATTTCTCCTACTCAAATGATGGCGCAGACTCGTCGTGAAGATGAGCTAGGGGTAGCGACGTTTACACCTTAGGTTTACAATAATTCCATATGGCACCCGGTCCAAATCGGGTGCTATTAAATGGCAAACTGAGAGGCAACATTGAGCAATAAAATTGTGACGCTAGAGATAGATCTAGAACCTTCAGATAACCGCCGCCTTGCCAGTCTGTGCGGTCCATTCGATGACAACATCAAGCATTTAGAGCGCCGTTTAGGTGTCGAAATCAACCATCGCAGCCAGTTTTTCACCATTGTCGGCCAGCCTCATACCGCGGCGGCGGCTTTAGATATTATTAAATCTTTATACGTTGATACCGCACCTGTCCACGGTAATATTCCCGACATCGAGCCTGAACAAATCCACTTAGCGATCAAAGAATCAGGCATCCTTGAACAAAACTCGGAAGCGGTCATTGAACATGGTAAAGAAGTGTTCATTAAAACCAAAAAAGGTGTCATAAAACCGCGCACACCGAATCAGGCTCAGTACTTAGTTAACATGGTCACTCATGACATCAGTTTCGGGATTGGGCCAGCCGGTACAGGGAAAACATACTTAGCCGTTGCCGCAGCCGTTGATGCGCTTGAACGCCAAGAAATTCGCAGAATTTTGCTGACTCGGCCTGCAGTTGAAGCTGGCGAGAAACTGGGTTTTCTACCGGGAGATCTAAGCCAAAAAGTTGACCCTTATTTGCGACCACTCTACGACGCTTTGTTTGAAATGCTCGGCTTTGAACGAGTAGAAAAGCTGATTGAGCGTAATGTGATTGAAGTGGCTCCGCTCGCTTACATGCGTGGACGCACGCTTAACGACGCTTTTATTATTTTGGATGAAAGCCAAAATACCACCGTTGAACAGATGAAAATGTTTTTGACTCGGATTGGGTTTAATTCTCGCGCCGTGATCACCGGCGATGTCACCCAAATTGACTTACCTCGCGGTGCTCGTTCTGGCCTAAGACATGCCATTGAAGTACTCAATGAAGTCGATGAAATCAGTTTCAACTTCTTCCTTGCCGACGACGTCGTTCGTCACCCTGTCGTAGCACGTATCGTCAATGCCTATGAAAAATGGGAAGCGAAAGATCAAAAAGAACGAAAAGCTAATGAGCAACGTCGACGAGAAGAACGCGAAGCAAAAGTCGTCGACACGATAAACGCTGAATTGTTAGAAACTGAAAAAACGACTGGTGAACAATGAGTATCGAACTAGATTTACAATTAGCGGTCGAATCAGAACAAGGTTTACCTACTCTTAATGATTTTAGCCAGTGGCTCAATAAAGCGGTAACACCATTTCAAACTCAAGCGGAAGTGACTATTCGTGTGGTTGATGTCCAAGAAAGTCAGCAACTCAATCGCGAATACCGTGGAAAAGATAAGCCAACCAACGTGCTTTCTTTCCCTTTTGAAGCACCGCCGGGAATGGAAATCGATTTGCTCGGTGACCTCGTTATTTGTCGCCAAGTGGTAGAACAAGAAGCCCAAGAGCAAAACAAGCCATTGTTGGCACACTGGGCGCATATGGTTGTACACGGCAGCCTGCATCTGTTAGGTTATGATCATATCGAAGATGACGAAGCTGAAGAGATGGAGTCTCTCGAAACAGAAATCATGCTTGATATGGGCTTTGAAGACCCATACATTGCAGAAAAAGAATAGCTTTAAAGCTCTTGCTTTTAAGCTGTACCTGACTGGCAGGTATAAATATGTGTGCTATCACACATCTGATAGCGTGAATAATTAGAGAAACAATGAACGAAGATAACCCCCAGAATTCTGAAGGTCCGAGTAGAAAGTCCTTCTTTGAACGCCTAGGCCAATTATTTCAAGGTGAGCCAAAAGATCGCCAAGAGCTTGTAGATGTCATCCGCGACTCCGAAATAAATGACCTAATCGACCATGACACCCGTGATATGTTGGAAGGTGTGATGGAGATTTCTGAGATGCGCGTGCGAGATATTATGATTCCACGCTCACAAATGGTTACTGTTGATAAAAATGCTAACTTGGATGCTTTAATCGCGCTAATTACAGACGCTCAGCACTCACGTTATCCGATTATCAGTGAAGACAAAGACCATGTTGAAGGCATTCTACTTGCGAAGGACTTACTTAAATATTTGGGTTCAGAAAGCGCACCATTTGACATTTTAGAAGTGATTCGCCCGGCCGTGGTTGTGCCGGAAAGTAAGCGAGTTGACCGATTACTGAAAGAGTTTCGTGAAGAACGTTACCATATGGCGATCGTCGTTGATGAATTTGGTGGGGTATCTGGTCTTGTAACCATTGAAGATATTTTGGAAGAAATCGTCGGCGATATTGAAGACGAGTTCGATGACGAAGAACAGCTTGATATTCGTAAGCTCAGCAAGCATACGTTTGCGGTTAAAGCACTAACAACCATTGAAGACTTTAATGATGCTTTTGGCTCTAACTTCAGTGATGAAGAAGTCGATACCGTAGGTGGACTGGTCATGACTGCATTTGGTCATTTACCGAGCCGTGGTGAAGTGGTTGAGATCGAAAACTATAGTTTCAAAGTCACCGCAGCAGACAGCCGTAGAGTTGTTCAACTACAAGTCACCATACCTGATCTTGAAACTCTTCCTGTCACTACAGAAGAATAACCAATATCCATTCTTACTGAAGTAAGCACATTAGAATGACAAAAGATGATTAAAGCATTTATTCATCGCCTAAAGCGGCCGTTAGCGGCCGCTTTTGTTGGCGTATTAACCCCTTTAGCTTTTGCTCCCTACCAATTTTGGCCACTTGTCATCATCAGCCCCGTACTCTTGTTACTACTGATTAACCAACAATCAACTAGAAAAGCCACCGTAATAGGCTATGCATGGGGGTTAGGTTTCTTCGCTTTTGGTATCAGTTGGGTACACGTCAGCATCGACACATTTGGCGGTATGCCAAAAATCGCTAGCCTATTTTTGATGTCACTATTGGTCGGATATTTAGCCATCTACACTGGGTTATTTGCCGGTCTTTTAAACCGTTTTTTCCCGAAAAATAATCTCGCTCGTTTTTTCTTAGCCGCACCAGCACTTTGGTTACTCACCGACTGGTTAAGAGGTTGGGTGATGACCGGATTTCCTTGGCTATGGTTAGGCTATAGCCAAATCGATAGTCCCCTAGCCAGCTTTGCCCCATTAGGGGGTGTTGAGCTCATCACTTTGCTCATTATCGTTTGTTCCAGTGCTATCGCGATGACATTGCTTCAACGAGCATGGGCGCTGCTACTTATTCCTGCGGTTATCTTTACCACTGGTTTTGGCTTAAGAAATATTGATTGGGTAACACTAGACCCTAGCTCAACCACCAAAATTGCACTCATCCAGGGTAATATCAACCAAGCCGTCAAATGGCACCCCAAACAACGTTGGCCAACCATTATGAAATATACCGACCTCAGCCGTGAAAACTGGGATGCGGATATTATCATTTGGCCAGAAGCGGCCATTCCAGCTTTCGAATTTGAGATCCCCTCTTTTCTGCATAACCTTGATAGCGCAGCAAAGATGAATAACAGCGCAATCATTACTGGTATATTGAACCAAGGACCTGAGAAAGAATTTTATAACAGCATACTGACGCTTGGTGACACGCCTTATGGTGATTACACCTATGACCCAACCCTGCGCTATCACAAATATCACCTACTGCCCTTTGGTGAATTTGTCCCCTTTGAAAAATTCTTAAGGCCCATTGCTCCGTTTTTTAACTTACCAATGTCATCTTTTCATCGCGGAGAGTATGTTCAACCTAATATCATAGCGAATGGGAAACACCTCACTCCAGCGCTCTGTTATGAGATCATTTTTAGTGAGCAAGTACGAGCAAACGTCACAGACGATACCGACTTTATCTTAACGCTATCAAACGACGCTTGGTTCGGTCGATCTATTGGGCCATTACAGCATATGGAGATCGCCAGAATGCGCGCTCTTGAGCTAGGGAAGCCGTTAATACGTTCAACCAATAACGGCGTCACAGCAGTCACGGATCATAAGGGTAACATCCTCAAACAACTGCCTCAGTTTGAAACTGGCGTACTTAAAACAGAGTTGACCTCAACAACAGGTCATACTCCTTATCGAACCATTGGAACTTGGCCTTTGTATATTTGGGTCTTCTTAAGCTTACTTTGTGGGTGGCGATGGAAGATCTAATAGTGCTCAGTTAAAATGAAACAAAGGCGCTTAGTGCGCCTTTGAAATCACAGATAGCCAAAGCACGTCACTATTATGGTTTTAATGGCAACCTAGTAAAGGCAGTTTTCCCACATTGGATACAAGCTACAATTTCCGTTGGATGGTTGTATTCCGTTTTGTGCCCACAATGGTCACAAACTAATACTCCTAAACCAATCATCTCACCAGCTTGATATAAACCTTGTCGTTCTAAGTCTTGAAATAGCTCAACCCATTCCACTTTCGTCCGATCAGTAATATCTAGCAACCCTTGCCAAATTGAGTTTGTGATCATCAACGAAAACGGGCTACTTCGACTCTCTTCAAAATTATCCGCGAACTCTTTCAAATCAGCTTTAACGTAAGCCGAAATCAACGCCAACTCATCTTTGGTCATATCGTTCGCTGCATCAACAACTTTGCCCGATGTATGCAAAACATTTGATATTTCATCTGGGCTATGTTTGAGTGTTTCTATCACATCATCAACAATCTCTTCATAACTCGCTTTACGTTTTGGCATTAGTGACCTCCATCAAACTAGATTGGCTATTGTTGTGTACCCTTGCTTTAGGTATTCTATGTTGATCAATTAGAATCTGTTCTAACCGAACTCACAAATTCCAAGATAACCGGATATCATCGATGCAAGAGCAATATAACCCGCAAGATATTGAACAAAAAGTTCAGCAGCACTGGGATGACAACAAGACCTTTGTGGTAAGTGAAGACCCAAATAAAGAAAAATTCTACTGTCTCTCTATGTTTCCTTACCCAAGTGGTCGACTGCACATGGGTCACGTGCGCAACTATACCATCGGTGATGTTGTCTCTCGCTTCCAACGCCTGCAAGGCAAAAATGTAATGCAGCCAATTGGCTGGGACGCTTTTGGCCTTCCGGCAGAAAATGCCGCAGTAAAAAACAAAACTGCGCCAGCTCCGTGGACTTATGAAAACATTGAGTACATGAAAAATCAGCTTAAGCTTCTTGGCTTTGGTTATGATTGGAGCCGTGAATTCGCAACATGTACTCCTGAATACTATCGTTGGGAACAAGAGTTCTTCACTAAGCTTTACGAACAAGGCCTTGTTTACAAAAAGACCTCGTCAGTGAACTGGTGTCCAAATGACCAAACAGTACTTGCCAATGAGCAAGTCGAAGATGGCTGTTGTTGGCGTTGTGATACCCCTGTGGAACAAAAAGAGATCCCACAGTGGTTCATCAAAATCACGGCTTACGCACAAGAGCTATTGGACGATCTCGACAAACTTGACGGTTGGCCTGAAATGGTGAAAACCATGCAACGTAACTGGATTGGCCGCTCTGAAGGTGTTGAGCTTAAGTTTGCCGTTCAGGATCATTCAGATCTTGAAGTGTATACCACGCGTCCAGACACATTAATGGGTGTAACCTACGTGGGTATCGCTGCGGGTCACCCGCTAGCGACTATTGCAGCTCAAAATAACCCAGCATTAGCCACATTCATCGACGAATGTAAGAATACGAAAGTAGCTGAAGCAGAACTGGCTACGATGGAAAAGAAAGGTATGGATACTGGCTTAACCGCTATCCATCCGCTCAATGGGCGTGAAGTACCTATCTATATAGCAAACTTTGTATTGATGGATTACGGCACTGGCGCAGTGATGGCTGTACCCGCTCATGATCAGCGTGACTATGAGTTCGCCACTAAATACGGCTTAGATATCATTCCAGTGATCAAACCTGAAGATGGTTCTGATGTGGATGTATCAGACGCCGCTTATACAGAAAAAGGGGTTCTGTTTGATTCAGGTGAATTTGATGGCCTTAATTTCCAAGCAGCATTTGATGCAATCTCAGCCAAACTAGAAACTGAAGGAAAAGGCAAGAAGACTGTTAACTTCCGCCTACGTGACTGGGGCGTATCTCGTCAACGTTACTGGGGTGCACCAATCCCAATGGTGACGACTGAAGATGGCCAAGTTCATTCAGTACCAGCAGATCAACTACCAGTCATTCTTCCTGAAGATGTAGTTATGGACGGGGTTACAAGCCCAATCAAAGCCGATAAAGAGTGGGCCAAAACCACCTTCAATGGTGAACCAGCACTGCGTGAGACCGATACTTTCGATACCTTTATGGAGTCGTCTTGGTACTACGCTCGCTACTGTTCACCACAAGCAGATGATATTCTAGACCCAGCAAAAGCTAACTACTGGTTACCGGTGGATCAATACATCGGTGGTATTGAACACGCGTGCATGCACTTACTATACTCACGCTTCTTCCACAAACTTTTGCGTGATGCTGGTTACGTCACTTCTGACGAACCATTCAAGCAACTATTGTGTCAAGGTATGGTGCTTGCGGATGCTTTCTATCATACCAATGAGAAAGGCACTAAAGAATGGATAGCACCGACGGATGTGAAAGTTCACCGTGATGGTAAAGGTCGCATCACACAAGCAATTGATAACCAAGGCCGTAGCGTTGAGCACTCAGGCATGATCAAAATGTCTAAGTCAAAAAACAACGGTATTGATCCACAAGAGATGGTTGACAAATACGGTGCTGATACAGTTCGTCTATTTATGATGTTTGCTTCTCCTGCTGATATGACATTGGAATGGCAAGAGTCTGGCGTTGAAGGCGCAAACCGTTTCCTAAAACGTGTTTGGAAATTGGTTGGTGAACACACAGCAAAAGGTGCAGCAGAAGCGGTTGACGCCGCAACACTTTCTGGTGAGCAAAAAGCGCTTCGTCGTGAAGTACATAAAACCATTGCGAAAGTGACTGATGATATTGCTCGTCGACAAACTTTCAATACAGCAATCGCAGCTATCATGGAGCTAATGAATAAGCTGACAAAAGCACCACAAGAGTCAGCACAAGATCGCGCTATTCTTGATGAAGCAATGAAAGCGGTAGTAAGCATGCTTTACCCAATCACTCCACACATCTGTTTTGAAATGTGGAATGCGCTCGGTGAATCAAATGTAGATAACGCTACTTGGCCCACTTACGATGAATCAGCACTAGTCGAAGATGAAAAACTGATTGTATTGCAAGTCAACGGCAAGCTACGTGGCAAACTGACAGTTGCCGTAGACGCAACCAAAGATCAGGTTGAAACACTTGGTTTAGCGGATGAAAACGTAATGAAATTTATCGATGGATTGACGATTCGTAAAGTAATCTACGTACCCGGTAAATTGCTCAACATCGTAGCAAACTAAGACATTATCACGGTAATGGATTAGCTTGTTATAAGTGCAAATTAAACAGGGTGGCTCGCTACCCTGTTTACTTATTTTAGTTTATCTGACTACATAATATTTCCTCTCCAGTAATGCTCTTAAACAAGTAACCTGATGAGGTAAACTAAGATAAGTAAACAACATATGAGAATTTAAATCTAATGCGCCTTATCCCTTCTTCCTCATTGAAGTTAATCTCTGTACTCGCATTGACGACTCTACTTTCAGCGTGTGGTTTTCATCTTCGTGGCGATTACTCGGTGCCCGAAGAGTTGCACAGAATGTCATTAACCAGTTATGACCAATACAGCACCTTTACCCGTATGGTGAAAAACCAACTGCGCGTGACTGAAATAGAGCTAGTCTCACCAGCAAAAGATGTACCTAATTTACACCTACTTAGTGAAGGCGTGGGAGAACGGACGCTTTCTTTATATCAAAACACTCGCGCGGCTGAAAAAGAGTTAACGTTTAACGCCTCTTACCGCGTGACTGTCCCTGATGTAGGAACAAAAGTGTTTTCGACCAGCGTTACCCGCAGCTATCTAGATAACCCACTGACAGCACTCGCTAAATCCGTAGAGCGCGATATGATCGAAGATGAAATGCGTAAAGTTGCCGCCAGCCAAATCTTACGTCAAATGGCTCGTTTAAAAGCCAACATTGCAGCCAGTGAGATAATGCTTGAAGCGCAAGAAAACGAACAAATGCAAACCATCGAAAAGCAGTACGATATACAAACGATTGAAGGCGAATTAGCCCCAACCAATCAATCAAACTAGGTCACGGTAATGAGAATATTCGCTGACAAATTGGCTGATCATCTAAATAAGCAACTAGTGAACATCTATTTGTTGTTTGGCAACGAGCCGCTTTTGTTACAAGAATCTCGCTTTGCTATTCAAAAAAAAGCTCAGCAGCATGGTTTTGAGGAACGCCACCGCTTTGCTGCTGATTCCAATTTAAATTGGCCTGATGTTTATGATTGCTGTCAGTCTCTAAGCCTCTTTTCTAGTCGACAGATCATAGAAATAGAGTTACCAGAAGCCGGTGCTAACGCTGCGATTGCCAAGGAGTTACTCTCGCTAAGTGAGTCACTTCATGGCGATATTTTGCTGGTCATCATTGGGGGAAAATTAACCAAGGCACAAGAAAGTGCAAAATGGTTTAAAACGCTCTCAACTCAAGGTTGTTGGGTCAGTTGCTTAACGCCTGACATGCAAAAATTGCCACAATTTGTCATGATGCGCTGCCGCGCTCTCGGTCTAACGCCGGACAAAGAAGCGGTTCAAATGCTCGCTCAGTGGCATGAAGGGAATTTATTTGCACTCGCGCAAAGTTTAGAAAAACTTGCCCTGCTCTATCCTGATGGCCAACTGACTTTGATCCGTTTAGAAGAGTCACTCAGTAGACACAACCACTTCACTGTATTCCATTGGATTGACGCCTTATTAGAAGGGCAAGCGAACCGAGTACAGCGTATCTTGCGCCAATTGATCGCAGAAGAAACAGAATGCGTTATCCTTATTCGTAGTCTTCAAAAAGAGCTTTTATTATTGCTGCAAATGCAAAAAGAACTCTCGCAGATGACGTTAGGCGCTATTTTTGATAAACACAGAATATGGCAATCAAAACGTCCTTGGTATTCTGCCAGTTTAAAACGCTTATCGAGCGTAAAATTACAGCAACTGATACAACAACTCAGCCAAGCTGAAATCATGGCTAAAACGCAGTATGACACCTCACCTTGGCCACTCTTGCAGCAACTCAGTATTGAGTTTTGTTTACCTCAATCAGGTTTGTCAAAGTTGGCCTAAAAGCGTGATATACTGCGCTCCATTTTTCTTTCGCCTTAAATTTGTTCTTATAGGAGAGCACCTTTGCAACACCATGAATTAAAAGACTTTCTTGCAGATAAAGCTGATGATATGAAAGCGCTAGATATCAAAACATTGGATGTAAAAGGAAAATCCAGCATTACCGATTATATGATCATCTGCACTGGCACATCGAAAAGACATGTTGCTTCTATTGCTGAGCACGTCTCTAACGAGGTAAAAAAAGTCGGTCTTGAACCTTTAGGCATGGATGGTGAAACTGAAGGTGAATGGGTGGTCCTAGACATGGGCAGCAGCATGCTGCATGTTATGCAAGAAGAGCATCGAGAACTGTACCAACTAGAAAAGCTCTGGAGCTAAACGTTGAAAATTCAACTGATCGCCGTTGGGACAAAAATGCCAAAGTGGGTCGAAGAAGGCTTTCAAGAATATCGCCGCCGCTTTCCGCACGACATGCCCCTAGAGCTAATTGAAATACAAGCAGGAAAACGAGGGAAAAACGCTGATATTGCAAGAATTTTGCAAAAAGAAGGCGAAGCCATGTTGGCGGCAGTGCCAAAAGGTAATCGAATTGTTACACTCGATATTCCAGGCAAACGCTGGGATACAGAACAGCTCGCTGGGCAGTTAGAAAGTTGGAAATTAGATGCTCGTGATGTTTCGATTTTGATTGGCGGCCCTGAAGGGCTCTCCCCTGCATGCAAAGCGGCAGCCGAACAAAGCTGGTCTCTATCGCCGTTGACTCTCCCTCACCCTCTTGTGCGAGTGGTTATGGCTGAGAGTTTGTATCGAGCTTGGAGCATTACCGCGAACCATCCTTACCACCGAGAATAAATATACATGTTGCGTAATCGTAGCCAAATTCGTGACTACCAAGCTGAAGCTCGCCTTTTTCGAAACCGAGCGATTGCAGCTTTCATTGGTATTGTAGTTTTGGTGGGCATTTTGCTCACCAATTTATATCACATCCAAATTAATCAATATCAAGATTACAAAACACGTTCCAACGATAACCGAATTAAAGTTGTCCCCATCGCTCCCAATCGCGGGTTGATCTACGATCGTAATGGCGTTCTTTTAGCAGAAAACCGCCCTGTATTTAACCTCGAAATCACTCCAGAACAAGTAAAAAATATGGCTGAGACCATTGCTCGCTTGCAAGGTATTCTCGAAATATCACCAGAGAAAATTGCGACTTTTGAAAAAGAGCGACGACAAACCCGACGCTTTAATTCCATCCCTATTTTGACTCAATTGACTCAAGAACAAGTGGCCATTTTTTCCGTTAATCAGCATCGATTTCCTGGAGTTTCCGTTACCGCCAACTTAAAGCGTTATTATCCTTACGGTGCGGTACTGACTCATGTCATTGGCTATGTATCACGGATCAACGACAAAGACTTAGAACGCCTAGAACGTGAAGAAAAAGCGGCTAACTACCAAGCTACTCGCGATATTGGTAAATTGGGTATCGAGCGCTTCTACGAAGAAACCTTACATGGAATTGCTGGCTACCAAGAAGTGGAAGTCAACAGCCGTGGTCGTATCATCCGTACCCTAAAATACGTTCCCCCCGTTGCCGGTAAAGACATTGTTTTAAACCTGGATATCGACTTACAACTTTACGTGCATCAACTGCTTGATGGTCGTCGCGGCTCCGCTATTGTGCTCGATCCCAAAGATAACGGCGTACTCGCTATGGTATCTAGCCCTAGTTATGACCCTAACGCTTTCGTTCATGGTATCTCTGGTAAAGCTTACAACGCGCTTCTGACCGATAAAGACAGGCCATTGGTTAATCGCGCAACACTGGGCATTTATCCACCCGCCTCTACTGTTAAACCATTCATTGCCGTGTCAGCCTTAGAAGAAGGCGTGATAACGACCAAAACAGTGCGCAACGATCCTGGCTATTGGACAATACCTAACTCTAAAACTAAACCCTTCCGCGATTGGCTGCGTTGGGGGCATGGCAAAGTAGACATAACCAAAGCACTTGAAGAGTCTGTCGATACATTCTTTTATCAAATCGCTTATGATATGGGGATCGACAGGCTTTCAGCTTGGATGATGCGCTTTGGCTTTGGTGATTACACCGGCATTGATATTTTTGAAGAAAGTAAAGCCAATATGCCAACGCGTGAGTGGAAAATGGCTCGCCACCGCACGCCGTGGTACCAAGGCGATACCATACCGGTTGGGATCGGACAAGGCTACTGGACAGCAACGCCAATGCAGATTGCCAAGGCAACCTCAGTGTTAGTCAACCATGGTAAAGTTATCGCCCCTCACCTACTGCGTTCAACTATTAAAAATGGTGAAGAATTTAGTAAACAACAACTGTCTGATGTCGAAACGTACCCGCCAATTAACGAAGTGCCAAAACGTTATTGGGATATCGCCATTCACGGAATGGAATTAGTTAACCATGGAAAAAAAGGCACGTCGCGCCGCTCTTTTTACGGCTCAAAATATACCAGTGCTGGTAAATCAGGTACGGCACAAGTTTTCGGACTAGCAGAGAATCAAGAATATAATGCAGATGAGCTTGCAGAACACTTACGTGACCACGCACTATTTACCGGTTTTGCCCCTGTAGAAGATCCCAAACTCGTGGTGACGATAGTTCTAGAAAATGCAGGCGGAGGCTCTGCTAATGGAGCCCCCGTTGTACGTAAAGTGTTTGATAAAGCGCTATTGGGCGAAGAAACTAAGGCAGAAAAATAATGGAACTCGATCCTTCAACAGGCCAAAACCGAGCGCTATTTGAGCGCCTACATATCGATCTCCCACTGCTGCTTGGCATTTTGTTGCTGATGGGCTTTGGTTTGGTAGTGATGTACAGCGCCAGCGGTCAAAGTTTGGCCATGATGGACAGACAAGCAATGCGCATGGCGCTCGCTCTTGGTGTGATGCTTATCCTTGCACAAGTATCCCCCCGCACTTATGAAGCACTTGCCCCATTTCTGTTCTTTTGTGGTGTCTTATTACTGCTAGGCGTACTGTTCTTTGGTGAATCATCTAAAGGTGCACAGCGCTGGCTAAACCTTGGTTTTGTTCGCTTCCAGCCTTCAGAACTGCTTAAGCTTGCCGTACCACTCATGGTGGCTCGATATATCGGTAAACGAGCCCTTCCACCAAGTTTCAAAACACTGTTTATCGCTTTATTGATGGTTTTCATTCCAACAATTTTGATTGCCAAACAACCTGATTTAGGCACATCGATTTTGATTGCCGCATCAGGAATATTCGTTATTTTTCTGTCAGGGATAAGTTGGCGAATTATTTTTGCAGCCGCCGTTGCATTGAGCGCTTTTATTCCGGTGCTGTGGTTCTTTTTAATGCGTGAATACCAAAAGGTCCGAGTTCGCACACTGTTTAACCCAGAATCAGATCCTCTAGGCGCGGGATACCACATTATTCAGAGTAAAATTGCCATCGGTTCAGGTGGGATGTCAGGCAAAGGATGGCTACATGGCACGCAATCACAACTTGAGTTTTTACCCGAACGTCATACTGACTTTATCTTTGCCGTGATCGCCGAAGAATGGGGCATGATTGGCATCTTATGCTTGTTAGCTATTTACCTTTTCATTATCGGACGCGGCTTATACCTCGCTAGCAATGCACAAACAGCATTTGGCCGCATGATGGCGGGCAGTATTGTATTGAGCTTTTTTGTTTATATTTTTGTAAATATTGGCATGGTAAGTGGTATTTTACCTGTTGTGGGAGTGCCTCTTGCTTTGATCAGCTATGGTGGAACATCCATGGTAACACTGATGGCAGGGTTCGGGATTCTGATGTCCATTCATACGCATAGAAACGCATTTTCAAAGGCGACTTAACCATGAGAAATACGCTATTTATTTTTATTACGGCCAGCGTTTTTCTCGCAGGTTGTAGTTCTTCAGACCGCTATTCAATTAAGGATGATGTGGCGCCTAAAGCCCCTATTTCTGTCGATCACATTGAAGATGCACAACCTCAATACGAACCGTACAGTTTAGGTGGCAATAAAAACTACACACTGCGCGGGGTGAATTACACCATAATCAAAGACAGCAACGGTTTCACTGAAAAGGGGCAAGCATCTTGGTACGGCAAGAAGTTCCATGGTCACCTGACCTCTAATGGTGAAATCTACGATATGTATTCGATGACGGCTGCGCATAAAACATTGCCACTACCCAGTTATGTTCAAGTCACCAATTTAGATAACCAAAAAACAACTGTTGTTCGTGTCAACGATCGTGGTCCTTTTCATGAAGGACGAATCATCGACTTAAGTTACGCTGCAGCCTACAAACTAGGAGTAGTACAAACGGGTACCGCCAACGTAGAGATAAAAGTCATTACCGTCGAAAAACCAAACACCACAAAACCGACAAATCGTCACCCTAAATACATTATTCAGGTTGCCTCTTCAAAATATGAAGATAGAACTCGAACTTTATCTCAAGATTTGAGTCAAAAGTTATCCGTTGAAAGCTTTGTCGACAGCGTAAATGATAGCCACCGTGTTTTTTTAGGCCCATTTAATGACTATTCTCTGACGCAGCAAGCACTTGAAAAAGTTAAATTGCTAGGTTACGAGACAGCATTCATCAAAAAGCAACCCGTTACTCAGTGACCCTTCAAACACCGTGATATTAATTCCGGCTCTGGCTTGATAGGTCGTTTCTGTTAAGATATGGACAGTTAACAAGAAAATTTGCATTCATCATGAAAAAAATAACGTTTTTAAAACCGATTCTAGCGTCTTCAATTGCGCTTTCCGCTACCTTCACAAGCTCCGTGTTCGCAGGTCCTATCGTGGTGCCTGATGCACCTCAGATTGCAGCAAAGGGCTACGTTTTAATGGATTATCATTCAGGAAAAGTTCTAGCTGAAAAAGAGATGAATACTAAATTATCTCCAGCAAGCTTAACCAAAATGATGACCAGCTATGTGATAGGTCAAGAACTCAGTCGTGGCAACATTTCTCCTGAAGATGATGTGGTTATCAGCCGCAATGCATGGGCAAAAAACTTCCCAGATTCATCAAAAATGTTTATTGAGGTCGGCACAACGGTTAAAGTAGAAGATCTCAATCGCGGCATCATCATCCAATCAGGCAATGACGCCTGTGTTGCGATGGCTGAGCACATCGCAGGCTCTGAAGATGCATTCGTCGATCTAATGAATGCTTGGGCCAGTTCACTGGGAATGAACGATACTCACTTTGCCAATGTACACGGATTAGATAACCCAAATCTGTATTCTACGCCATACGACATGGCATTATTAGGCCAAGCACTGATTCGTGATGTGCCTGATGAATACCGTATTTATTCCGAGCAAAAATATACCTATAACGGCATTACCCAATACAACCGTAACGGCTTACTTTGGGATAAAAGCATGAATGTCGATGGTATAAAAACCGGACACACAACGAATGCTGGATACAGTCTCGTAAGTTCAGCGACTGAAGGTAAAATGCGTTTAGTGGCAGTCGTCATGGGCACTAAAGATGCCAATGCACGTAAATCGGAAAGCAAAAAATTACTGAGCTATGGATTCCGTTTCTTCGAAACCGTTGCGCCTCACAAAGCTGGTGAAACCTTCGTTGAAGAAAAAATCTGGATGGGTGACAAGGACGCGGTAGCACTAGGTGTAGACGAAGATACCTATGTGACCCTACCTCGTGGTCAAGCAAAAGATCTAACCGCCAGTTTTGTTCTTGAAAAAGAACTAAAAGCCCCAATAAATAAAGGCGATGTTGTCGGTAAGCTATACTATCAACTTGATGGTGAAGACGTTGCCCAATACCCATTGATGGCATTGGAAGATGTAAAAGAAGGTGGAATTTTTAGCCGCCTATGGGATTACATCGTATTGCTTTTCAAAGGCTTATTCTAAGGTTCATAATGAACAACGAGAAAGCCGCCATAATGGCGGCTTTTGTTATTATTGAGATTAATATCGATTGACAGTACTATTCGCCACCAATCGATTGACTAACTGGAGTCTCTACTATGCTGACCATAAATTCTGATGCGAAATTAAAAGACCTACTTGAGTTCCCTTGCTCTTTTACTTACAAGGTAATGGGTCATGCTAAACCAGAGCTTCCTGAATTGGTTTTAGAAGTCATTCAACGCCACGCTCCTGGTGATTATAGTCCAGTGATAAAACCAAGTGCGAAAGGCAATTATCATTCAGTTTCGATCAATATCACCGCCACTTCAATTGAACAAGTTGAAGTGCTATACAAAGAACTCGGTGAAATAGATATCGTACGAATGGTACTATAATTTGTTGATGAGAATGGATTAACCTCTCATACTTTTGATTTTTTCAATTTTTTTTGAAAGCAGCCCAGGCTGCTTTTTCCATATAAATCATAGAGCTAAATGAGCCACATCAGCAACATGGATAAATTTATTAGCCCAATCGGTAGTCCATTGGCCGGAAGAAGTTTATAATCCAAAAACTTTATTTATATAGTGATGATGAGTGTTGTTGATGTTTAACCAGCTTGTTGTAAAACGACTCGGTCGCCAAGATTATCAGCCTGTGTGGCAAGCGATGCACGAGTTTACCGACACAAGGGATGAAACCACGCCAGATCAACTCTGGTTTGTCGAGCATTGCCCCGTATTTACTCAAGGGCAAGCAGGTAAAGCTGAACATCTACTGAATACGGGCGACATTCCTGTCGTACAAAGCGACCGAGGGGGGCAAGTGACTTACCATGGCCCAGGTCAGTTAGTCGCCTATTTTCTTATCGATTTACGTAGAAAAAAGTTAGGTGTGCGCGATCTCGTCACCAACATTGAAAATATCGTCATCAATACACTCCACACATATAATATTAACTCAGCCGCTCGGCCGGATGCCCCTGGTGTTTACGTCGATGGAAAAAAAATATGCTCCCTTGGCTTGAGGATACGTAAAGGTTGTTCATTTCACGGTTTGGCCCTGAATGTCAACATGGACTTATCTCCATTTCTGCGCATTAATCCTTGTGGTTATCAAGGGATGGAAATGATACAAGTCAGTGAGCTTGGTGGACCTTCCGATCTAGAAGTGATAGAGAAACAAATAATAAAAGAACTCGTTACGTTACTTGGTTACGAGCAAATAGAAATCAGCACAGAAGCACCTCTTCATAGGTAAAAAGCATGAGCAAACCAATCCAAATGGAAAAAGGCGTTAAATACCGTGACGCTGATAAAATGGCACTAATTCCTGTTAAAAACATGCCAGCTGTCGAACAAAAAGAAGTACTGCGCAAACCGGAATGGATGAAAATAAAACTGCCTTCGGACAGCCAACGCATTCAAGATATAAAGTCAGCGATGCGCAAAAATAACCTTCACTCAGTATGTGAAGAGGCTTCTTGTCCGAATCTTGCCGAATGCTTCAATCACGGTACGGCAACCTTCATGATTTTAGGGGCAATTTGTACCCGTCGTTGCCCATTTTGTGATGTTGCCCATGGTCGCCCAAATGCACCTGAAAATGATGAGCCTGCAAAATTGGCGCAAACCATTAAAGACATGAAATTGAAGTATGTCGTGATTACTTCCGTTGACCGCGATGATCTACGTGATGGAGGTGCTCAACACTTCGCTGACTGTAATCGCGAAATCCGAGCATTAAACCCCGAGATTCGTATCGAGACGCTCGTCCCTGATTTTCGTGGGCGCATGGACGTTGCTTTAGATTTACTAAAAGACAACCCACCCGATGTTTTTAACCACAATTTAGAAACAGCTCCTCGCCTTTATCGTAAGGCTCGCCCGGGTGCGAACTATAAATGGTCACTGGAACTCCTAAAGAAATTCAAAGAACAGCACCCTAGCATTCCAACGAAATCAGGGCTGATGATGGGGCTGGGCGAAACTAAAGAAGAGATCGTAGAAGTACTCAAAGACTTGCGAGCGCATGGAGTCACCATGCTTACACTTGGCCAATATTTAGCACCAAGTCGACATCATTTGCCTGTGGAACGTTATGTTCCACCATCTGAATTTGATGAACTCAAAAAAATTGCATTAGAGCTTGGATTTACTCATGCAGCTTGCGGCCCATTCGTTCGCTCGTCTTATCACGCCGACATGCAAGCGAAAGGACTGGAAGTAAAATAAATCTTCTATTTGATAAGTAAAATCGATAGCCGATACCTATATATCGGCTTTTGTTTGTCTTAACGAAAATATCAGAAACTTGAATATTGAGCTGAGGTTCTATAGGCTTATGGATTATATAAGTACAATAACAAAGCTAAGGATAATCCAAATGAAAACGATCAGTACATTGGCGCTTATTGCTGCCGCATTAACTGCCGGTTGTGCATCCAATACACAACAGGACAACTATCGTGAAGCATCTTTTGAGCTTTGTAATACTGAAGTTAGTATCTATTCGGTGAGTGATGATGGTCGCGTACGTATCGTTTGTGCCGATGGTTCTAAATTTGCGCTTAATAGTGAAAAAACACTGGATACCATGCGTAATATCAACATTGAATATTGTGATGGTGAAGGTCTTGGCAAATTCAATGAAAGCACTAAGTATTACTCATTTCAATGCAAGTCAGGAACACTATTGAGCATTGCTAAATAGCGATATAAAAGAATAATCACGATAAGGGATCTCGACGCCAGTTGATCTTTTATCCCTTAAATAAAAAAGCTCCCATCATTTGGGAGCTTTTTATTTAGTACTAAACAAATTTACGCGTAAACAGGCAGACGCTTACAAATCTCAAGTACTTTCGCTTTAGTCGCTTCAATAACAGACTCATCGCCCATGTTATCAAGGATGTCACACATCCAACCAGCTAACGCTTTTGCATCCGCTTCGGTGAAACCACGGCGTGTAATTGAAGGAGAACCAACACGGATACCCGATGTTACGAATGGGCTACGAGGATCATTTGGCACTGAGTTTTTGTTGACTGTAATGTTGGCAGCACCTAACGCAGCATCTGCATCTTTACCTGTGATATCTTTATCAATCAAATCAACAAGGAACAGGTGGTTTTCCGTTGAACCCGATACAATGTTGTAACCACGAGCAAGAAACTCCGCTACCATCGCTTTTGCATTAGCGACAACGCGTGTTTGGTACTCTTTAAATTCAGGCTCTAACGCTTCTTTGAATGCAACCGCTTTACCAGCGATAACGTGCATCAATGGGCCACCTTGACCACCTGGAAATACTGCTGAATTTAATTTCTTGTACAGATCTTCACCCGCATTTGAAAGAATTAAACCACCGCGAGGACCCGCAAGCGTTTTATGCGTGGTTGTCGTTACGACATGTGCATGTGGTACTGGGTTAGGATAAACACCCGCTGCAATTAGGCCTGCAACGTGCGCCATATCAACAAAAAGGTAAGCATCAACTTTATCCGCGATTTCGCGCATACGTTTCCAATCACAAATTTGTGAGTAAGCAGAAAAACCACCGATGATCATTTTTGGCTTATGCTCAACCGCTAATGCTTCCATTTCTTCATAATCGATCTGGCCATTCTCATCGATACCGTAAGGAATAATGTTGTAAAGCTTACCAGAGAAGTTTACCGGAGAACCGTGAGTTAAGTGACCACCGTGAGCCAAGCTCATACCCAAAACGGTATCACCAGCATTAAGCAGTGCCATGTAAACCGCGTTATTCGCTTGAGAACCAGAGTGAGGCTGTACGTTTGCGTATTCAGCGCCGAACAATTCACATGCACGTTCGATCGCTAACGTTTCCACTTTATCAACGAACTCGCAACCACCGTAGTAACGCTTGCCAGGATAACCTTCTGCATATTTATTGGTTAGCTGAGAACCTTGAGCTTCCATTACACGTGGGCTTGTGTAGTTTTCTGAAGCGATAAGTTCGATGTGTTCTTCCTGACGAAGAGTTTCTTCTTGAATAGCTGCGAACAAGTCCGCATCGTAATCTGCAATGTTCATATCACGCTTAAGCATCTGTATCTCCTGACTCAGATTTGACTGAATGTTTCAAAAAAACCACACAACGACCAAAAGCAAACGTTTTCGTCACCGTAATATGGCGCACATTCTACATAATTTGATCTGGGTCATAAAGAACAAATTGTAGAAATTATTATGCAGTTTTCTCATAATGACTAACGAGGTTTCTCATGTTACGTGCTCGATTTTTCATGATAACCAGCAAACGTCAACTTTTGGCTTTACACCCTGTAAAACGGCAATTACATAGGTTTACCTCAATTTTTGCTCTCTAGCTACCGAAAAGCTCGACTTTTCTTTACTATGCATGCCACTTTGGACTATTTAAATTTATTTTTGATGGAAAAACACACACGCAAAGAAGATTGGATTGCCATTTTAACGGGTACATTTCTAGTCGCACAAGGTATCTTCTTTTTGCAGTCGGCTCATTTACTGACAGGCGGCACTACCGGCTTAGCACTGTTATTAAGCCAGTTTGTCCCAGCTTCTTTTGGAATCTTGTATTTCATCGCCAACAGTCCGTTCTATCTTCTCGCATGGCAACGCTTTGGCAAACGCTTTGCGATAAATAGCGCGGTTTCCGGTGCATTAGTTTCTATTTTTGCCGATCATCTGTATCTGGTCATTTCTCTTGATAGTGTCAACGACATCTATTGCGCAATAGCGGGCGGACTATTAATGGGATTAGGCATGCTTATTTTATTTCGCCACCGCTCGAGCCTTGGCGGCTTCAATGTTCTTTGCTTATTTATCCAAGATAAATTCGGTATCTCAGTTGGTAAGAGCCAGTTGACTATTGACTGCGCTATATTGTTTGCCTCTTTCTTTTTCGTCTCACCGACTACTATTGCTATCTCAGTACTGGGAGCGGTTGCACTGAACCTAGTGTTAGCGATGAATCATAAACCAACACGTTATAGCGTTACTTACGGGTAATTGATCTAGGAAAAGGTTTAAAGCCTTTTCCTTCTTTGAAAGTAATTACATTCAGCAAATAACGTACTCCTTTTCTTTATAAAACTTCAAATTGATTAAAAAACACGCTTTATTAAGTAATATACAATTAGTAAGTGCTAATATTGCATTACTTCAAACTAGGTATAACGTAATCTTCCTTCATCATTATTAATAATAACAAAATCAATAAAAACAAACTTAAATGCTAGTTTTTTGTTATTTAAATCAAAAATGAGCCTACCTTTAATTAAACCAAGGATGTATTTCAGAATAATCATTTCATTATTTTGATGGATTATTTACATAATCATCAACTAGTTGAAATATCGATTATAGTTATAGGTATATTAGCGAAAGCTATAGAGTTACTGCGCTGAAAATAGAATGTCGAAAGTTGTAATCATTAACCATTTTAAAGACAAAAAAAGAGCCTGCGTTATACAGGCTCAACATATTTATTAATGGATACTTCTTGTTTTGATATCTTGAGAAAGTTCTTTATTCAACTCAGCTTCAACATGGCCAGGTGACTGGGTCGATGCGGAGATCAATCGGTACATTGCTGGTATCACAAACAGCGTCACTAAAGTAGCGAAACCCATTCCAAATAGAATAACTGTCCCGACAGCAACTCGGCTTTCATAGCCAGCACCAGTAGAGATAATTAAAGGAATAGAACCAGCTAAAGTAGTAAAAGCAGTCATCATAATCGGTCTTAAACGACGTGCAGATGCATCGATGATCGCTTTTTCAAACTCTACCCCTTTGTCACGCAGTTGGTTAGCAAACTCCACAATCAATATTCCGTTTTTAGTGACCATACCAATTAGCATGATCATCCCAATTTGACTATAGACATTCATACCTTGGTTCATAATGAACAGGCCAAGAAAACCACCAAATACCCCCATCGGAACGGTTAGCATCACGACCAAAGGGTTAATAAAGCTTTCAAACTGCGCTGCTAGCACTAAGTAAGCCACCAGCAATGCCAGTGCGAAGACAATGGCAACGCTCGATTGATTCTCTTTATAATCTTTGGATTCTCCCGAATAACTAATTGAAATATCACTTGGTAGTATTTCTACTGCTTTTTGATCGAGGAAATCTAGTGCCTCTCCTAGCGTATAGCCGTCTAATAAGTTAGCGGTTATCGTGACTGACTTCTGCTTGTTGTAGTGCGCAAGACGAATGGATGATGCGACTTCTTCTATTTTAGTAACAGCATCTAAGGTGACCAATTCACCCGATGCCGTTCGCATGTATATTTGACTTAGATCCGAGGCATTATTAAAACTATTTTCATCACCACGTAAATAGACGTCATACTCTTCACCACGCTCAACAAAGGTAGTTTCATTTTTACCTCCGAGCATCACTTCCAAGGTATCGGAAATATCAGCAACACTAATACCTAACTCCGCCGCACGCTGTTTATCAACCGTTACCACAAGCTCTGGTGTTTTCTCGGAGTAATTAATATCCGCGCCTTCCATATAAGGCGAATTTTCGGCTTCGACTTCTAACAACTCAGCCCATTTTTTAAGCTCTGGGTAATCTGACCCACCCAGTACAAATTGAACAGGTTCGCTCGAACCACCTCGGAAACCAGGCATAAATGGAAAAACACGCACGTCTGGGATACCAGCTAGTGATTTTCTCACCTCACCTAGTGCTTGCTGTGCTGTCAGGTTGCGCTGATCCCAATCATCCAAAATCATGATCACAAAACCCGTTTGGTCACCAGCATTACCACCAAAGGCGGGAGATTGAATACTGAAAGATTTTAAAAAACCTTGACCAAGCAGCGGCATTAAACGCTCTTCAACCAAATCCATATTGGCAGACATTCGGTTATAACTGGTCGCATCCGCTCCACGTACAAAAGCAAAAATAACACCACGGTCTTCTGACGGAGTTAACTGCGATGGTACTTTTTGCATTAAGACATAACTGCCGCCAATACAGGCCAAAATCACAATTGGGGCGACCCATTTCCAATTTATCGCCACACGTAATGCGGATTTATAGCCACCTTCTAAGTGCCCGAAAAGACGATCAACAAATTGGTTAAAACGATTTGGTTTTACGTTTACTTTTAGAATCTTACTACCCAACACAGGTGTTAATGTCAAAGCAATCAGCGACGAGAAAATAACCGACATCGCAAGCAATACCGAAAATTCGGTGAAGAGTAATCCGACCATTCCGTCCATAAACGAAATAGGCAAGAACACCATCACTAATACTAATGTTGTCGCAATAACGGCAAACCCTACTTCACGAGTCCCTTTATAGGCTGCTAACAGAGGTTTTTCACCATTTTCGATATGATGGAAGATATTTTCGACTACCACGATCGCATCATCAACCACCAAACCAATCGATAAAATCAGCGCCATCAAGGTTATCAAGTTGATTGAGAAACCAAAGTAGTATGCAGCAATAAAAGAAGAGATAAGTGAAACTGGTACAGTCACCGCTGGAATTAAGGTCGCGCGGACTTGCCCAATAAAAATATAGAGCACGAGGATAACCAAGCCACCGGTAATAAAGAGCGTGCTATAAACTTCAGATATTGAACGCTCAATAAAAACCGTCGAATCGTAATCGATCGCGAGACGAGTACCTTTGGGTAAAAACTGCTGAATATCATCTACTTCTTTGTGGACACGCTGAGCAACCTCTAAAGGGTTCGCATCAGACTGAGCCACAATCCCCATACTCACGTTCACCACACCATCACTTTTGAAAGTGGAGTTTTCGTTCTCGGCACCAATAAACACATCCGCCACATCTTTTAGATAGATAGGAGTATTATCACTGGAACGCTTAACAACTAAGTACTCAAAGTCTTGCGCGGTTTTGTAAGAGCGAGCGGTTCTGACTGACATCACCGTCGAATCATTACGAACTTCCCCCCCTGGGCTTTCAATATTCTCACTGCGCAGTGCACTCGATATATCGGAAGTCGTCACGCCACGACCAGCCATCAGTTCAGGCTTGAGCTTAACGTACATCACCTTATACAAACCACCAGACACATCAACCGAGCTCACGCCCGAAATCAAACTGAAACGGTCAATCAATACTCGTTCTATATAGTCGGTTAGCTGAGTACGATCCATTTCTGAAGAACTAAGGTTGATGTATAAAGACGCTTCACCTGAACCATTATTCTTATAGACGGTAGGATCATCGGCTTCATCGGGTAGTGAACGTTGCGCCCTTGCGACCGCATCACGAATATCGCTGACACCAGTATTGAGATCATATCCCAGCTCAAACGTTACAGTAATGCGAGACATACCATTGCGCGTCGTCGACTCAATCTCATCAATGCCACTAATACCTGCTAATTGATCTTCAAGTACCGAGGTAATTTGGCTTTCAATGATGGTGGCCGATGCACCTTCATAACGGGTACTGATAGAAACCACGGGGCTTTCAATATCCGGCATTTCTCGTACCGAGAGCTTGGAGAATGAAACAATACCAAACACACACAGCAACAAACTTAAAACAACAGCAGCAACGGGGCGTTTTACAGAAACATCAGACAACCACATTATTTGTCACCTTTCGCTACTGGCGTGCCATCGGTATTAACTTCCATCACGCTGACCCCATTACGCATGTTAACAATACCTTGTACAACAATTTTATCGCCAATCTGTAAGCCTTTATCAATCACCACTTGGTTTTCAATACGCGCCCCTAACCACACTTCTGTACGTTGCGCTTTATTCTCTTGATCAACAACGTAGACATAGCGCTTAGTACCCGAGTATTCGAGAGCTTGTACCGGAATGATCGGTGCTTCGATAGCAGGGAAATCCAATTTTGCAGACAAAAGCATGCCAGGTTTAAGTTGACGCTCTTGATTTGCAAAGTGGATTCGAACGCGTAAATTCAATGTTTCACTGTTGATTCTTGAATCCACACCAACCACTTTGCCTTCAAAGGTTTTATCTGGCCATGCATTACTTTTAGCTGTTACCTGCATATCTTTATGAATCATCGACAAATAACGTTCAGGTACCAAAATATCGAGCTGCATAATGGAAAGGTTATCCAAGGTAATTAATTCTGTTCCGGCACTGACCATTTTACCCAAACTGAAATCCACAAACCCGACGGTGCCACTAAAAGGAGCCTCAATATGTAAGTCTTTTAAATTGGCATTGGCAGCATCGAGCCGCGCTTGAGCAATTTCCACACTCGCTTTTTGAGCGTCAATTTCCGTTTGTGTAATGGCATTGCGAGAAACAAGGCGTTCAAACTCTTTGAGCTTACGCTGTTCATCTTTCAAATACGCTTTCGCTTCTGAAACCGCGGCTTTCGCTTTGTCATCATTCAATTGGATTAATAGCTGACCTTTTTTGACCTCTTGGTTCGCTTTAATCGCAATACTATCAACCTTACCTGATACTTCAGACGAGATGATCACCGACTGCTCGGCTTGTAACTTACCAATTAAAGATAGTGATTGAGACACTTGATGAGTCGCCACTTGTTCGGTAACGACAGCGACCGCTTGTGCTTTCTTAGGTGCTTGCGCTGCCAATGCAGTTTGAGGTGCAGCCAACAAAGCGATAATAATCAATGAGAGAACGGACGTATTTTTCATGTTTTTATTCAATAGTTAGAGACTGAGGGTATTGTAACGACTTATACGCTATTCAAACGTCAAGGAGTGTAAATCTGATCAAATAAGTGCTATCAACATCATGATTTGAGTATTCAACACACAGCACATATGCTGTTTTAGATAGTTTTCTGTTGCTAAAACCACTCATTACGCGCTTCTTTGTCCAAAAAGGCAGCATTCGATTCGAAATCATAAGAAAAAGTCTTTACACAAAGAGCGAGTTTGCTATGATGCGCTCCGCACTTGAGCAATGCGTTGGGAAAACGTTGTTTAGGTATGCTTTAAGAGCATGAAAAATACCCTTGGAGGGGTTCCCGAGTGGCCAAAGGGAGCAGACTGTAAATCTGCCGGCTCCGCCTTCGATGGTTCGAATCCGTCCCCCTCCACCATATTCTTCTCGTAAGAGAAAACCTCAATTGAATCGTTGGGAAAACTTCAGTTGAGCCTATTTTAAGAATAGGAAAAAACCCTGGAGGGGTTCCCGAGTGGCCAAAGGGAGCAGACTGTAAATCTGCCGGCTCCGCCTTCGATGGTTCGAATCCGTCCCCCTCCACCATATTCTCTCGTAAGAGAAACCTTGATTGAATCGTTGGGAAAACTTCAATTAAGCCTATTTTAAGAATAGGAAAAAACCCTGGAGGGGTTCCCGAGTGGCCAAAGGGAGCAGACTGTAAATCTGCCGGCTCCGCCTTCGATGGTTCGAATCCGTCCCCCTCCACCATATTCTCTCGTAAGAGAAACCTTGATTGAATCGTTGGGAAAACTTCAATTAAGCCTATTTTAAGAATAGGAAAAAACCCTGGAGGGGTTCCCGAGTGGCCAAAGGGAGCAGACTGTAAATCTGCCGGCTCCGCCTTCGATGGTTCGAATCCGTCCCCCTCCACCATCTATCAAAGCCTGCTCATTGAGCAGGCTTTTTTTATTACTGCATTTCATAGAATATAGGCGACAAAAAAGGCTTCAAGTCATTAAACTTGAAGCCTAAAAGATTGGTCCTAGAGGGAAAAGACTCAATCAGGATTAAAAATCAACCAAGATGATTCGAGTTTCATAAGGTCGCAATATTTGATGTGCAAGCACTTTCGATGAATCGAATCTGCTGTAATTACCAAGCAAATACTTTGCTTTTTCGAGTGGTAATTCTACTGGCAGTACACACTCTTCTTCTCGGTCGTAATAATTGTTAATGCAGATAAGTGCTTGTTTCTTGTTCTGGCGCTTATACGCGAAAATCGCGGGGTGTTCTGGGAGTAAATCGACGTAATCACCGCTGGTGATCACCGGAATCTCTTTTCGCAGAGCAATTAAACGTTGGTAGAAATAAAACACCGAATGTTTATCTTCTAATGCACGCTCTGCATTAACTTGTCGGTAGTTCCCAGCCACTTCTAGCCACGGTTTTACGGAGCTAAAGCCAGCAAACGCTTTGCCATTCCACTGCATCGGCGTTCGTGAGTTATCACGCGATTTCTGCGCTAGAATAGCGATCATATCATCATGACTAACACCTTGTTGATGCACCATGATGTCATACATGTTGGTACTTTCGACATCTTGGTACTGGGAAATTGAAGTGTAGCCAGGGTTCGTCATGCCAATTTCTTCACCTTGATAAACATAAGGTGTTCCTTGCATCATGTGCACTGAAGCCGCGAGCATTTTTGCTGATTCAACTCGGTAATGTTTGTTATCTCCCAAACGGCTAACAATGCGTGGTTGGTCATGATTACACCAAAATAACGCGCCCCACCCTTTGCCATTTAACCCTACCTGCCAATGGTTAAAGATCCGCTTAAGCTGTAAAAAATCAAAAGGAGTATTGGTCCATTTATCACCATTTGAATAATCCACTTTCAAATGATGAAAGTTAAAGACCATCGATAACTCTTTGCCGTCTAAACGTGAATATTGCTGGCAATGATCTAAGGTCGTCGACGACATTTCGCCAACCGTGACGCTACCGTATTGCTGGAACACGGCTTGGCTTATCTCTTGTAGATATTCGTGAACTCGCGGCCCATCAGTATAAAAACGACGACCATCACCGCGGTCATCACTTGGGAAATCTTGCTGTTTAGAGATAAGGTTAATTACATCGAGGCGAAAGCCATCGACGCCCTTCTTCGCCCAAAAATCAATGACCTGTTTAACTTCGTCGCGCACTTTTGGGTTTTCCCAATTGAGATCAGCTTGCTCTTTGGCAAATAAATGCAGGTAGTATTGACCGGTCGCGTCATCTAATGCCCAAGCACTGCCACCGAATTTCGATTGCCAATTATTGGGTACATCACCATCGATTGGATCTTTCCAAATATAGTAATCTCGATAAGGGCTCGATTTATCCCCCAAAGCCGACTGAAACCACGCATGTGCAGTAGAGGTATGGTTAACCACAATATCCATAATAATACGGATACCTTTTTGATGGGCTTGCGCGAGCAGATCATCAAAGTCTTGCATGCAGCCAAACTCTGGATTCACATCATAGTAGTCAGAAATATCATAGCCGTTATCTACCATTGGTGATGAGTAGATTGGAGTTAACCAAATCGCATCAATACCCAAGGTTTGCAGATAATCGAGCTTAGAGATAACTCCTCGGATATCTCCCGTACCTTTACTTCCACTATCACAAAAGCTTTTAGGATAAATTTGATAAATGGTGGCCGTTTTCCACCAATTAGCATCGATATTCATTGAAGAATTAATGATTGTCATCAAACAAACTCACTTACAAAAATGACAATGAGCAACAACAAATGCCGTTGCTCATATAAAATTATGCTGCTACAGGTTCCAATTCGCCTTTCATTTGCGCGCGTTTATAAAGGAAAAGAGTCAAAAATGCAGGGATGATCATCGCCACTAGCATAGCGACTGCATAGATACCCCAATATTGTGGCTGAATAGAGAGAATGCCTGGCAATCCACCGACACCGATACCATTTGCCATCACACCAGCGCTACCACAAATAGCCGCCGCGACAGCGCTACCAATCATTGCGCTCAACATCGGAAATTTATACTTCAAGTTGATCCCGTACATCGCAGGCTCAGTGACACCAAGATAAGCAGAAATAGCGGCAGGAACGGAAATATCACGCTCGCCGTGCTTTTTACTGATGATAATGATGCCCACTACAGCAGAAGCTTGTGCAATATTTGACAGTGCAATCAATGGCCAAATCGGTGTTCCGCCTAATTCTTGCATTAACTGTAGGTCAACGGCGTTGGTTGTATGGTGAATCCCGGTAATCACTAGTGGTGCGTATAAGAAGCCAAAAACCATTGAACCGATTACAGCAAAATCACCGGTCATTGCCGCTTTAGCCGCAAAGGCCACGCCATTACCCAATACACGACCAAATGGCCCGATCAATGCGTGCGCTAAAATCACCGATAGAATGATCGATACAAATGGCACCACCACCAGATATAAATAAGCAGGAACAATTCGTTTCAAATTGGTTTCAATAAAGGCCAATACCACACCAGCCAACATCGCAGGAATAACTTGTGCCTGATAACCTACTTTTTCAATAACAAATAACCCGAAGTCCCATGCCTCTGGTACTTGCTTACCGATTAAATAGGCATTCATCAATTGAGGAGAAACCAGCGTCACACCAAGCGTAATACCTAAAATTGGCGTCCCCCCCAGTTTCTTGACCGTCGACCAACACACACCGACAGGTAGGAAGAAGAAAATAGCCTCGCCAATCAGCCATAAGAAGGAGTGGACCGTTGCCCAAAACTGGCTGATCTCGACTAGAGTTTTACCATCGAACATTCGAATGTCACCAATGACATTACGAAAACCGAGGATCAAACCACCGGTAATAATTGCAGGAAGCAGGGGAACAAAAATTTCAGCAAGGTGTGAGATCCCACGCTCTAAAAAGTTCATATTCTGACGAGCCGCTTGTTTCGCTTCATCTTTAGATGATGCATCTTTACCGGCTAACTCGATTAAAACAGCATACACATCATCCACTTCAGTCCCAATAACCACTTGAAACTGCCCGGCATTAGTGAAGCAACCCTTGACGAGGCTCATTGCCTCAAGCCCTTTGGGGTCGGCTTTATCCGTATCATTCAATACAAAGCGCAAACGAGTCAAACAGTGACTCACACTCGCAATATTCTCTTTTCCACCCACCAGCTCGATAATACGAGCAACATCTTGCTTAGCTATTTTGGCCATACCCTTTTCCACCCTATATTGGAATTTTGTTTATTGTTCTCTTTAGTGGGAACATTCCCATCAACACAGAGATATTGACACAAATAATAAAAGACTAAAATGGGAACAGTCCCATAAATTGAATGTGATCACAGAGTAATTTCAATTCACATAATTAAAGAGTAAGTTACTTGATCAAAGGTAATTGTGTGATACGCACACAATCGGTTTCACCATTTAATTGAGAAACCAGAAGATTAGCCGCTTTTTTACCAGCTTGGCTGTAGCCTGGATCGATACTGTAAACATTAGGAAATAGGAATGACAACAGTTCATTACCGCCAACTCCCGTCACTGTGATGTCATCGCGTCCCAACTCTTGAAGACGCTTGATAACCCCAAGAGCTAAAGTATCACTCGCACAAACAATGGCTTGAGTTTCAGCACAAAGCACCTCATCAACAAGTTGGTAGGCACTTTCATGATGTAAACGACCAGTACGATAATGTGGAGAATGGCCGTTGAGTTGACACCATTTTAAATAAGATTCTAGTCGTAAACTGCCCGTAGTTTTATCACTAGGATCCACCCCAATGTAAGCAATATTCTCAATACCCTGCTCGCTTAAATGTCTCAACGCACCTTGAATGATTGCATCGTTATCATAATTTATTGATGATACACATTCCGTATCCATAGAGATAACCACTGCCCGTGAGGTCCATAGACTTAATTGATCAACATCGAGATCGGTAAACCCAAAAACAATCACCCCATCGACATTGCGTTTTCGCAGTACTTCAAGATGCTCATTGGTTTTATAACGATCGAATTGGCTTTCCATGATCACTACATCATAGCCATGTTGATAAAGTGATTGCAAAATGTTGCCGACAACTCGGTTCTCTGATGGAGAATCAAGACGAGAGATAATGACCCCGATAACTTTCTGGCTGCCACCACGCATCAATTGAGCAGACTTTGATGGGACATAACCAGAATCTTGAATCACACGTTCTACTTTAGCTCTGGTTTCCGGTTTCACTTTAGGATCGTTGGTAAGAACCCGAGACACCGTTGACTTACCAACACCAGAAAGCTTTGCGATATCCAAAATAGTGAGTTTTCTGCTCATGCTGACCTATTAAATGAAGAAGATAAAACGGCGTTAGCACAACCGTATTAGAGAAAATTATTGAATTTTACACGCTTTATAAAACGTAGAACTCAATTCGAGGGTCGCTTCATCACCTTTGGTATGCAGCATTACCGATTGAGGGTTGCTTTTATCATCAAGTACATATTTAACACCCGATGCAGCAGGAACTTGAAGCAGAGTGTATTGTTTGTCACCAACCCGTAAAAGCGCTGATTGTTGATCCGGGTAAGAAACATCAAACGAGCCACCAGCAGCACATTGATAATGCTGCAACAAAGGAGCATCACTACCTGTCAACGTTTGTGAACACCCCGCTAATAATAATGTTGCCGATAAAAATACAAATAAGCCATTCTTCATATCAACTCCAATAAAAAAGGTCACACAGTGACCTTAATTAGCTACTTAGCCAAAAAAGCTGGAACCTCTCGGATACTGTCAAGTACAACCGAGGCTAATGCTTCGCCTTGTTCAGTTACTGGTTTTCCGGTTCGTACTAGAATCTTGGTACCAACGCCTGCGGCTTCTGCAGCCATCATATCTTCCGCTTTATCGCCCACCATCACCGACTTCTCCATATCAATCTTGAGAAAATCTCGCGCAGAGATAAACATACCGGGTTTTGGCTTACGGCAGTCGCAATCTTCTTTGTACTTACCTTGACCATGTTCTGCATGGTGAGGACAGTAATAAAAGCCGTCAAATTCAACCCCGTGATCAACAAAGTTCCAATCCATCCATTGCGTCAACGACAAGAAACGATCTTCGCTGAATTTACCACGCGCAATGCCTGATTGGTTTGTAACTAAGACCAACATATAGCCCATGTTTTGTAACTTCTTCGTTGCTTCAAACACACCATCAATAAACTCGAAGTCATGTTCATCATGCACATAACCATGGTCCACGTTGATCACGCCATCGCGATCTAAAAACACTGCTGGTTTAGCCAAAATTACTCTCTCATTTCGGGAATCTGCAACAATTATTGCATGCTTTATTTCTTTCATCACTACCTAATTACTTTATGGTTTAACCTCTATAACCATTTAGACGTCTAGACGTAAAAATATCTATTGACTTAAATCAAATTAAGCCATAGCATCGTCTACAAAGTGAGATAGAGTTCAAGATTTTATTCTGTTATCCCTGTGCAGGTTTTCCCATGATTCAAATTAATCAAGTCAATAAGGTGTTCTATCAAGGCACTAAACAAATTAATGCGTTGAAAGATATCAATCTTCACATTAAGCAAGGCACTATTTTTGGTGTTATCGGTTCTTCGGGTGCGGGGAAAAGTACACTGATCCGTTGCGTTAACATGTTAGAAGCACCAACAACTGGCTCTGTGATTATTGACGGTGTTGATCTGACTAAATTAAGTAAGTCTGAATTGAGTAAAGCTCGTCGAAACATCGGGATGATTTTCCAGCATTTCAATCTACTTTCATCTCGAACGGTATTTGCCAATGTCGCTCTACCACTAGAGCTTGCAGGAATAGACAAATCAGCAATCGATAATAAAGTGACTGAGTTACTGCAATTAGTAGGTTTGGCTGATAAACGGGATACTTATCCAGCGAATCTTAGTGGTGGTCAAAAACAGCGTGTTGCTATTGCTCGCGCTCTGGCTTCAGACCCTAAGGTTCTATTGTGCGATGAAGCAACTAGTGCTCTAGACCCTGCGACTACCCAATCAATTTTAGAGTTGTTAAAAGAGATCAACCGTTCGCTAAACATCACTATATTGCTGATCACCCATGAAATGGATGTGGTTAAAAGCATTTGTCATGAAGTGGCAATCATCGGTGATGGTGAGTTGGTAGAAAAAGGTACTGTGGGTGAAATTTTCGCACACCCTAAAACAACCTTAGCGCACCAATTTATTCGCTCAACGTTGGATCTTTCTATTCCTGAAGATTATCAAGTACGCTTGCAATCAACTCGTGTCGCAAACAGTTATCCTTTAGTGCGTTTAGAGTTCACCGGAGCTACCGTTGATGCGCCATTGATGACACAAATTGCTCGCAAATTTAATATTGATGTCAGCATTTTGAGTTCAGACTTAGATTACGCAGGCGGCGTAAAATTCGGCATGATGGTCGCTGAGTTATTTGGCAATGAAGCAGACGATAATGCTGCCTTAGAATTTCTTCGTGAAAACAATGTAAAAGTAGAGGTACTTGGTTATGTCCTTTAATACAGTGACAGATTGGTTAAGCTTAAATGGCGATCTCCTACTGATGGCGACATGGCAAACACTTTACATGGTAGCCGTTGCAGGGATTGTTGGTTTTGCTGTCGGTATTCCGCTAGGGGTAATTTTACACACCAGTAAAAAAGGCGGACTGCTAGAGAACACCAAACTTAATAGCATTCTCGGCGCGGTTGTGAATGTCGGACGCTCTGTGCCTTTCCTAGTGTTGATGGTTGCCATTATCCCTGTCACTAAATTACTGGTTGGCACCTTTATTGGTACTACCGCAGCAATTGTTCCTCTCACCATTGGCGCCATTCCATTTGTCGCTCGCTTGATTGAAAGTGCGTTACTGGAAGTCCCTACAGGCCTTGTTGAGGCTGCGCAATCGATGGGCGCGACACCAATGCAGATCATTCGGAAGGTACTACTTCCTGAAGCGCTACCAACCATTGTTAACTCTATCACCATTACACTGGTAACTTTGGTTAGCTACTCAGCGATGGCCGGTACTGTCGGCGGCGGTGGCTTAGGTGATGTTGCTATTCGCTATGGTTTCCACCGTTACGATATTGGCATCATGGCAGCCACCGTAGTGATGTTGATTGTGCTCGTGCAAATTATTCAGTCGATCGGTGACAATTTCGTTCGCCGCGTCGATCACAGATAAATCATACTAAAAACAAACACAGATTCATTTTATAACAAGGAGTTAATTATGAAATTTAGCCTTAAGGGTTTACTTACCATCGCCGTCTCGGCTTCGGCACTTGTGCTGGCTGGCTGTGGTGAAAAAGCGGTAGATAACAGCAAAATCAAAGTGGGTGTTATTGCTGGTGCTGAAGCTCAAGTTGCTGAAGTTGCAGCTAAAGTCGCCAAAGAAAAATACAACCTAGATGTTGAGCTAGTAACATTTACTGATTATGTAACACCCAATGCTGCTTTAGATGATGGCTCTATCGACATCAACGCATTCCAACACAAACCATATCTAGATCAACAGATTACTGACCGTGGTTATAAATTGGCGATTGCAGGCAATACTTTTGTTTATCCAATTGCTGGTTACTCAAAGCAAGTTAAATCCGTCGATGAAATTCAAGATGGCTCACGCATTGCTGTACCGAACGACCCAACAAACCTTGGCCGCTCTTTACTGTTACTACAACAACAAGGTCTTATCACCTTGCGTGAAGGGGCTGGTCTTCTAGCAACAGTGCGTGACATCGTTGCCAACCCAAAAAACATCACGATTATTGAACTTGATGCAGCTCAACTGCCCCGCTCACTGGATGATGTAGCGCTATCAATCATCAACACAACTTACGCTAGCTCAATCAACTTAACACCAGAAAAAGATGGTGTATTTGTTGAAGATAAAAAGTCACCGTATGTGAACTTAATTGTGGCTCGTGAAGATAACGCGCAGGCAGAAAATGTCACTAATTTCGTCAAAGCGTACCAGACGGATGAAGTATACCAAGCTGCATCTCAAATCTTTGCTGGCGGTGCCGTTAAAGGTTGGTAATCGCAGTGTGAGTGAAAGCTCTAAGCGCAAAAAAACCAAAGCCGATACACAATGTATCGGCTTTTTCATCTCTAACGGTTGTTAATAGACAAATTAAATCACTCAGGCTACTTAATATGATCCCAAGACATATTAGACACAATCCGGCACTCATCGCATTTGAAATGGAAGATATCGTGCTCGGGTTCATCTAATAACCATTCACCTCCACACTTTGGACACTTACGAGCTTGTTCATCAGCCAAACTTTTACCACCAACACGATATTGATAATAATAAGTAGGAATTTGCGTTAAATATTCAATACGACCGCGAAGATCCCAACCACGTAGAAACAACACACTGTCGGTATCGCATATTTCATGCAGAGCAGCGTGCTCGGCTCTACATCCACCAGCCATTTGAATTTCATCACACGCTTGCCACTCGGTTTGCCACTTGATCACCGCTTTATGATCGCCATTTAATGTTGGAGGGTTACGGTACAACGGAATAGGCAACAGTGTTTCACCACTGCGTAATGGCGAGCAGGTATGTACGTAAGTGGTATAAAGAATTTGCCAGCTAGGCGATTCCTCTTCTGCCGCCTGCTCAGAATTTAAGTCTCGCCCTAACAAGCGAGCCTTGGGGGCTAGTAAACTGGCATCCGCTAAACGATTCAAGCACACCTTAACAAAATCAGAATGATACTTAGGGTGCAGACTGTCTTCCTCTGGGCAGACAACTCGTACAAAAAACTCACCATCGCCCATTACGATAGGAAACTCACGGCCAAGCACTTGTCCATTATAGCGAAGCGCATCCATCAACCCGTTAATGGCTTTATCCACTGCAGAGACTGTGGTGTTATCAAAACATTCAAACTGTAATTCGACGACGTACATGGTTACACCACTGGCTCAAGGTTGGCTAAAAACTCAGCAACATTTTCAGCAAGTACATCACGCTTGTCTGTTCCTAACCGCTCTAGAATTACATTACCCGATAAGTTGCAGATCGAGATCACATCCAATTCAGCATCTGTTGCTGCAATAAATATCGTTGGTTTTAGCTTTAAACGGCGCTGAGTCACTAAATGCCCGAGAATATTTTCCTGTAAGCGTACAAAGTCATCCTCACTCCACACTTGCAGTAACGCAAGCTCATTGCCTTGCCATGCCGCCTGCATATCAGCACAAAACTGCACACCATAAAATGCTTTAATATCATGATGCAATGCCAGTTCTATCGCGGCTTCAACATTACTAAAATCGGCTTGATGTTCACGTACAATCGCTTTCCACGCCACACTATCGGCATGCTTAACCGCAACACAAGGGGAATCAAAATCAACCAACTCCTCACTACGAGGTAACTCACCATGTTTGCTTTGGTAGGTTTCAAGATAGCGCTGAGTAAACGAGAGTAAGGCTTGATCGGCAGTTTGAGCCATGAAATTCTCCATTATTAGAGCTCTACAGTCTTGTTTAATGACAGAAACCATAGGATTGCGTAAAATTCCGCTTATTCTAATCGAATTGACTTTAAAAGTATGAGCAAATATTCAGATGCGAAAGAGTTAGTAGGGTTAACTCTCGGAAAAAAAACCGAATACGCCAACCAATATGATCCAAGCCTATTGCAACCAGTACCACGTAGCCTAAACCGAAACGATCTCGCTTTAGGGGATACGCTACCCTTCAAAGGTTGTGATATCTGGACCTTGTATGAGCTCTCTTGGCTCAATGATAAAGGGCTACCTCAAGTAGCGATTGGTGATGTAGCTATACCAGCAACAAGCGCTAATTTGATTGAATCAAAGTCATTCAAGCTATATCTCAACAGCTATAATCAAACCAAAATTGGCACTTGGGAAGAAGTGCAACAGCGTTTGATTGACGATTTATCCAACTGCGCAGGTGAACCAGTAAGCGCCACACTGCACCCAGTACAACGCTATACTGAACAAGCGATTGTCAGTATGCTAGGTGACTGCATTGATGACCAAGATATTGAAATCAGCAGTTATGATTTTGATGCGAGCTTGCTTGAAGATTCAGCTCAAGGTGACATCGTTGAAGAGTCACTGCATAGCCATTTATTAAAATCTAATTGCTTGATTACCAACCAACCAGACTGGGGTAGCGTGGAGATCCAGTATCAGGGTCAACAAATCAACCGTGAAGCTCTGCTACGCTATATCGTCTCATTTCGTGAACATAATGAGTTCCACGAACAGTGTGTTGAACGGATTTTTAGCGATATCATGCACTATTGCAAGCCAAGCCGTTTAACCGTCTATGCAAGGTATACTCGTCGTGGCGGTTTGGACATCAACCCATATCGCTCAACACAACACGATAAGCCAGCACACAACCAACGCATGGCTCGCCAATAAAAGGATTAACACTAGGATGAACAACGTGCGCTGGAAGTTTTTACTCAGTTTGCTTGTAGCTCTGTTCCCATTGGCTACTCAGGCGACGATTTACACATCGCCGACACTTAATGAAGCCAATGGATTGGTTGACATTTCACCTAATCAAGCCAAAAGCCTTACTACTCAGTATCTAAACCAGCGCAAATTGGCCGATAAAACAGAAAAAAATCTGTCAACGATTTCCAGAGACGAAACCGACAGTAGAATAAGAACCCCTGACAGCACGGTCGATGCTTTACAAATTTTGGCTCAGGCAGAATTTAACCTGCGCAACTTCAATGCTGCAATACAAACACTCAATCAAGCCGAGTTGCTGACTCGACAATATCAATTGTCTTATCTTGAATTGGACGTGGAAATATTAAAGACCCGCCTCATTTGGCAAAACAGTGGTGATGCTAGCGCAGCACGTGAAGCACTTAGAAGCATTACAGCAAAGTATGATTCAATAAAAAACGTAGACCAACTTGCTAAAGGCATTGACTATCAAATCACACTACTCAGAGCTGAAATTGCCTCCAAAGCCTATGACATTGAACTTGCCAATAAACTGTTCGCTGACTTAAAACCTTATGTCGATACTTTGCAGTCCCCAAAACCAATTATCGAGTATCACCTAGTGGTCGGCGGGCACTACCTTGATCATGGTTTTTATAATCTTGCGCTGTCAGAGCTGTTGATCTCTTACTGGAGCGCAATTGAAAGCAACTCCAGCGCATTACTTGCCAAAACCAATACCCGACTCGCCCAACTATTTTTTGAGCGAAAAGTGCTTGATAAAGCGATTACATACTTATCTCAAGCTGCTGATTTTTACGATAACTATAAAGACTCACCGGTTCTGGCTGATGTTTTACAGCGCATGGGAGATATCTACTACCAACAAGGTAAATATAATTTAGCGCTGGTTCACTATTTTAACGTTATCGATCATGAAAATAGCCGCAATGATATGGAAAAAATTATCGAAGTCCGTATAAGTCTGGCTGCCACTTACTTGAATTTGTACAACTTTACGTTGACCGAACAATACCTATCGCGCGCTGAGCAGTTACTGACGATTTCTGATGTACCACGACTAAAAGCTCACACCTTACTACTTCATGCCGGCTTAGCTTTTCATCAAAATCAAGCATCGTCGGTACTCTCTAATGCGCAACAAGCATTAGAGATCGGCAATAAAATTAAAGATGCTGATATTCAAGAAAAAGCATATCAACTACTGTCTCTCGGTTATGAGCAAAATGGTCAGTACACAAAAGCACTAGAAAATATCAAACGCGGTAATACCTTATCGAAAATCCGCCAAGAAAAGCTCAATCAAATCAGTGAAGAAGCCTTTCGCCAACAAGAAGAGTTCATCGAACAAACTTTGCATTTGGTTGGTCAAGAAAAAGCACTGCTACAAACTCAAGAAGAATACAGAAAATTCCAAAAAATTGCCTTTGTACTCTTTATACTCTCAGTGGTGCTATTTCTATTTTTACTGCGCCGAGGCTACATCATTCAACGTCGAGATGAAGAGATCGATGAATTAAATAGCAATTTATTTACCCATTCACGTTCACGACTGCGTAACCTACGAACGCTTAATGCCAAACTGCCTTCTTCACTGCAAAAAAGCAGCCGCAATTTCGAACAGTGGCATATCGGAGAGTTGATCCACGAACCTCTCAATGATCGTCTGCGCTTTGTGATGGTTGATGTACCCTTCCTACGTAATATGTATTTGCAACATGGTTACTCAGTTGGGTTAGAGCTGGAACATCAATTTGGTGAGTTTTTAAAATCAAAAGTAGCCGACCCTGCTCGTATCTATCATTTTTCTGATGCTAATCTTTTGTATATTGAACCCAATATTGATCGCAACATACCACCAGAAAACGCGTTTAAACAGCTCCAAGGCTGGATTAATGAATTTCAACCAGAACGTCGATTGAATCGTATTATTCGAATGGGGATCGCAGATTACCCATTCTTACCTAGAGCTTATACGGCTATTAATGATAAAGAATTACTGGATATCCTGTTAATGGCAACCAGTGTTGCTCGAGAATTGAGTATGAAAGAAGGTGTTAGTCAGTGGGTCTACCTAAAAGCCATTGATAACGCTCCGGCGGCAAGCTTTGCTTCCAGTAATATTCGAAAATCTTGTAAACATGCGATCAACCAAGGGTTAATTAAGGTGCATTCTTCCTATAAGAATGAGGAGAGCATCAAAAAACTCTTAAAAGATGGATAATTACTAAACATTCAATGCGTTAAAGCCGTGACGTGGTTAATTAATTTGTTATTATCGACAAATCAATTAATAGGATCATTATTGATCTTCTCAGTTTAGTTTGTTGTACATGGCCGCTCTCGAACAGGATATTCAAACACAATTACACCAACTAAAAATTCAGTTGGAACAAGTTCGTTTGACACAAAGGGATACTTCGTTCAAGTTTAAACGAGAACAAGCCGTCCTAAAACGGATCGTCGCATCTTTAAGTGTGGCATGTCAGGGTGATGACAGTCAGTTAAATCGTAATTTATCTGACCTTCGAGCTGCTTTAGAGCAACAGAAAGATGTCAGTACTCTCATTCCTCGCTTAGCTATATTGGAGCGCATGTTGAAGCAACAAACCTTGGCTACGGAAAAACAGAGTACGCATTTAGACTCCCAGATAAAACACAGCGGAGAAACCTTGCTGCGCGTTGCCGGACTTCCCGCGAAAATTAAGCGCGATTTGCGTGATCTACTCAGTTTCTCAGACGCTCTACCAAAACCAAAAGCCGATCAAGCAATGTATTTGCTTGAAATTTATGAACGCGCCATCAAAATAATTACCGCTAACCCAAGCACCGCAACAAGTGAACTGCATAATGCCGCCGATAAAGAACTGTTATTAAGTCTATCGGATGAACTGCAACATTTGATCACCGAACTGGATTTTGAAGGTGAGTCAGGCGAACAGTTGGTCGATATTCGCGCAAAACTGCTGATTGGCGTTTCAACTCCGACACTCTTAGAGCTTACCCTTGAGATCCTTAAGCTAGTGATTGAAGGCACGAATTTTGAGCGTACAACCTCAAAAAAGTTCTTAGAGCAAGTTAATGCGTCTTTGTTTAAACACTTAAAAAGCAGCGAACATAACGTCGAGCAAAGCCAGCACTATTTTGAACATCGTCAGGATATGAACAACGAATTGAGCGGTCTGATTGGTCAAAGCCAGTCATTGCTCAAAGATTCTAGCTCAATCGATAATCTAAAAAATTCAATGTCGCCGATTTTAAGTGAAATGGAGTCTCTTTCCGAAAGGCTAACTCACGCCGAACAGCGTGAACAAGCGTTAATAGAACGCTTAAGCTACGGAAAAAATCAGATGGAGGCGTTATTTGAGCTCACGCAAGATTATCGACGTCGATTGGAAGATCAATCACAACGAATGCTGCTTGACCCATTAACTAAAGTCTACAACCGAACCGCATTTAATGATCGCCTAGAACTGGAATATCGCCGCTGGATTCGCTCTCAACATCCTTTTAGGGTAGTCATTGTCGATATTGATAAATTTAAATCGGTCAATGATAGTTTTGGTTACACCGCTGGTGATAAGGCGCTAAAGATCATCGCAAGAACCATCGCCAAAGAAACTGCAGACACCGATACCGTGGCCCGTTTTTCAGGAGAAGAATTTGTTATTCTGCTCCCAGAACATGATGATAATCACTGTTTTAAGTTAGTACAGAATATTCAAAAACACGTGGCTAAACTGCCTTTCAAATTTCGTGAAAAGAACATCACCATTACTCTTTCAGCCGCAAGTACTTCCTTTAAAGATTCAGATACACCAGAAGAAGTACTCGAACGTCTTCACCGCTCACTATTAGAAGCGAAACGTTTGGGGCCTAATCAAGTCATTTGGAAATAAAGCAAATAGCGGCTTTAAATGGTCGCTATTTGACCAACTCGCACACAAATCATGCGTCAAGTCACATTCCTCTAGCAGCAACGTTTCCTAACGATAATGAAAAGAACTAGATTGATACTGTAATTTCAATCAGTTATGACGTCCTATCGCTCTGGGTTAAGCAAACGAACAATCCCCATATTCTCAGATAACAGAATAGGAATAAAAACCTACTTTAGCCGTAGCATGGACATTTATTTATCCTTATAACAGGAGGCCAATATGATCACTCATATCAGCCCAGCAGGCAGCATGGATCTGCTATCTCAACTGGAAGTTGAGCGTCTTAAAAAAACCGCTTCAAGTGAGCTTTATCAACTTTATCGCAACTGTACTTTGGCGGTTTTGAACTCGGGCAGCCACACTGATAACTCAAAAGAACTTCTCGATAAACACAAATCTTTTGATGTAACAGTAATGCGCCGTGAGCGCGGGATTAAACTAGAGTTAGCTAACCCACCAGAGCATGCTTTCGTGGATGGCCAAATTATTAAAGGTATCCAAGAGCACTTGTTCTCGGTGCTGCGAGATATTGTGTACGTTAATATGCATCTCGCAGATAGCCAGCGCTTAAATTTGACTAATGCTATCCATATCACCAACTTAGTGTTTGGCATTTTACGTAATGCCGGAGCACTGATTCCGGGGACTCTTCCCAACCTTGTTGTATGTTGGGGAGGTCACTCGATTAACCCTACCGAATACCAATACACACGTGAAGTCGGCCATGAATTAGGGTTACGAGAACTCAATATTTGCACTGGCTGTGGGCCAGGAGCAATGGAAGGTCCTATGAAAGGTGCAGCAATTGGTCACGCTAAGCAACGTTACAAAGAACAGCGTTACTTAGGGCTAACCGAACCATCAATCATTGCCGCAGAGCCACCTAACCCAATCGTGAATGAATTGGTGATCATGCCAGATATCGAAAAACGCTTGGAAGCTTTCGTGCGGATAGCACATGGCATCATTATATTTCCTGGCGGTGCAGGAACCGCAGAAGAGCTGCTGTATATTCTAGGTATCATGATGCATCCAGAAAATGCCAGCCAACCAATGCCTATCGTGTTGACCGGGCCAAAAGAGAGCGAAGCTTATTTCAGTTCCATCGATAAATTTATTGCAGAAACCTTAGGCGATGAAGCTCGTAAGCACTACCAAATTGTGATTGATGACCCAGAAAAAGTCGCTCAAATTATGAGCCAAGCAATGCCGAAAGTCCGTCAGCATCGTAAAGATAACGGTGATGCTTATAGCTTCAACTGGTCACTTAAAATAGAACCCGAGTTCCAACTTCCTTTTGAGCCGACGCATGACAGCATGGCTAATTTAGATTTGCACCTTAACCAAAAGCCAGAAGTGTTGGCAGCCAACTTGCGCCGCGCATTCTCCGGAATTGTTGCGGGCAACGTAAAAGCAGAAGGCATTCGTGAAATCGAACGTCATGGCCCCTTCACTATTGATGGTGATACCAAATTAATGAAAAAAATGGACCTGCTGCTCAAAGACTTTGTTGCTCAACACCGCATGAAGCTGCCGGGAGGTAGCGCTTACGAGCCTTGCTATAAGATTGCTGCTAATAAATAGCCATACCACTTGAAGTTACAGGTAGGCGGCCGTGAGCTCATACCCAATGAACATAGATAAACTATGTGATTGGGGTAAGCGGACGTCGCCACCCCCGCTGTAGTTTCAAGTAGGAAGGGGATATCGCTTCGCAAGGTTGGCAAGGCTAATAGAGATAAGGTAGTAATCTCTAGCGATATCATTACAATAAGGGCTCTCAATGCCCTTATTTTGTTGTTGCTATGTCCTTACACCTTGTCATTATTGATGCGCTCAACTTGATCCGTCGAGTCCATTCAGCTCAGCCTGATCCTAACGATATAGTAAGAACGATCGAGACCACATCACGCACTCTGCATCGCATCATTAACGAAGCTCAACCAACACACATTATTGCGGTATTTGATCATCACCTACAAGATAGAGGCTGGAGAGCCGAGATTCTTCCCAGTTACAAAGAAGGTAGAAAACCAATGCCAAAGCCTCTGCAACTCGGTTTAGAGTCGATTCAGCAGGCTTGGTGGGAATTGGGGATTGATTCATTACTGTCTGACGGTGATGAGGCCGATGATCTGGTCGCGACTCTAGCAACCAAAGTCGCCAGTCACGGAGAAAAGGTCACCATTATTTCGACCGATAAAGGCTACTGTCAATTACTGTCACCAACACTACAAATTCGAGATTATTTCCAACATCGTTGGCTTGATGCACCTTTTATTGAGCAAGAGTTTGGGGTAAAACCGCAACAACTAACCAATTATTGGGGGTTAACGGGAATGAGTTCGAGCCAAGTGCCCGGCATTCCTGGGGTGGGGCCAAAAGCCGCCAAAGAAATACTGACTCAATTTGATGATATAGAACAAGCTTACGCCAGCGATGAGTTGGCGAAAAAGTATCGCAAGAAATTTGATGAGCATATTGAGATGGCTCGTATTTGTAAACAAGTCGCGACCTTAAAAACCGATATTGAACTTGGCTTTAACTTGCAAGATATCCGTTTTATACCGAATAACCGTTGATGCTTGCTCAATAATATCAAACTGATAAAAAATAAATCATCACGATTAAAAAACGCTCCTTGCTTGGAGCGTTTTACTATTCACGGCATTATCACCAACGATTAATGCGGTGAAATGTTTGATAAACATTGCACATGCACCGTTATTTCTTCACGGTCATGGTACAAATGCTTAGCTTGCATACGGAATTTAACGCCATTTTCAATCAAAAAGACTTTCAGGTTTTCGATATCTTGCAGCACTTCATCATAGCGACCTTTCATAGGCAGCTTTAGGTTAAAGATGGCCTCTTTGGCCCAACCTTTAATGATCCACTGTCCCATCAAATGCGCAACACGAGCTGGCTTTTCAATCATGTCACACACAATCCAAGTCACATTTTTACGTGGTGGCTCAAACTTAAAACCATCCTCTGCATGGTGCTTCACTTGACCCGTTTCCATCAAACTTTCGGCCATTAAACCATTGTCGATTGCATGGACGAACATAGAACGTTTAACTAATTGATAAGTCCAACCACCAGGACACGCACCCAAATCAACCGCCCACATGCCTGATGCCAAACGCTCATCCCACTCTTCACGTGGAATAAACACATGGAAAGCCTCTTCCAATTTCAATGTCGAGCGACTCGGCGCATCGGCTGGGAATTTCAAACGAGGAATGCCCATAAAGAATGGTGAGTTATTATTGGTGTATGAATAGCCAACAAAACAGTGCCCAGGCTGAATAAAGCAAACATGCAATACCGGTTTTTTGCTCGACTCTTTAGCGTAAAGGATGCCTTTACCACGCAGCGCTTGGCGCAGCGGCACGGTAAATTTACGGCAAAACTTAAGCAGCTCTTTGGCTTCGTTGGTATCTGGTGTTTCAATACGAATATCACCACAACGAGGAAAATCTTCAAGCTCGGCTAATTGAGATAAAATTGGGGAGATACGGTCATCTTTAGGTAAATCACTAAATTCGGCTGCCACCGCAAACATTTGGCGAGCAAAGATCAAGGATTGGAAATCCAACTCTTTAATCAGTTTGTCTGCATCACCAGACTGGTAGCACTCAAACAGTACGTAGCCGGTATTGCTTTTTAAGCGAGGAAAACCAAAAACCTCTAATTTTGTCGCTTTATCTTGGATCTCTCCGGCACACTCTTTTTCAAAGCCGGCACGACAATAGAGCATTACGTGTTTCACTGGTTCACCTCTTTCATATTTAGTGCTGCATAGCTAAACAGTCCCCACCCCATAATGAAGAATAGGCCACCAATGGGAGTCACAGGACCAAACCATTTAATACCAGTTAACGCTAGTGCGTAAAGACTGCCGCTAAAACAAAGGACGCCGATAATAAAGCAAATCGCTGCAATGAAAAAATATTTTTGAGCTTTATCACCCATCGAAAACTGCAATAACACCCCACATGCTAAAATCGCCAACGCATGAATAAACTGGTATTGCACACCCGTTTCAAACACTCCCATCAAATACGGTGCTAGCAGAGACTTCAAACCATGTGCGGCAAACGCCCCTAAAGCGACCCCAGTTCCCGCGAAAACACCCGCCATAGTGAGTAATGACTTACTGCGCATAAGCAGCCTCCATTATGAATTGGCTTAAATACTCGACCGCTAAATTAATATTTCCTTGCTCGGTAAAGCCTGAACGTTTACGCGGCTTAAAGCTGTGATCACCATCGGGTAAAAATGTGACTTGCACGGATGGAGACAACGGAAAATCACTGAACTCATCTTTTTTGCCAAAAGTATCGCGCTCACCTTGTAAAATTAAACAAGGCTTGGTCAGTGTGGCAAGATGTTCACCCTTATACTTTTCCACTTTTCCCGGTGGATGAAAGGGAAAACCCAAACACGCCACCGCCGCTATCTGTTCATGATCCGCAAGCAAACTGGCCATTCGTCCACCCATCGACTTCCCACCAATCACGAGCGGCTTATCGGCATAGTGAGCAATCACTTCTTCAAATGCCGCCAAAAGCTTAGGCGCACGATCCGGTGGGCGTTTTTTACCATCCATCGCACGCGTTGCCATATAAGGGAAATTAAAGCGCACAACTTCGATACCCTTACTAGCAAGACCTTGTGCGACCGCCTCCATAAAAGCATGCTCCATTCCAGCGCCCGCACCATGTGCAAATAAAAAGCGCACGGATCCCGATTGGCCATTGAGCAAGACGTTATTCATCGAGCAGTTCCTCTTGCTCTCGTCGTGCTTTTTTCAACATCCAATCACGGAAAGTAGCAATCCTTCCCATGTCTGCTTGTTTTTCATGGCACACAACATAGAAAGCATTCTTGGTCATTAAGACTTCATCAAACGGAGCAATTAAACGCCCAGCATCAAGCTCTGGCTGCGCTAACACGTTATTACCTAGTGCGATACCTTGTCCATGCGCCGCCGCTTGCAGTACCATCGTCGAGTGACTGAAGATCGGACCATGATTAACATTGACGCTATCAAGGTTGTTTTCTTTGGTAAACTGCTTCCAATCTTTGCGCGAAGTGTCGTGCAGTAATGTATGACGAGAAAGGTCAGCCAGTGCTTCTAATGGTTTAGGCCCAAGTAACAGCGAAGGCGAACAAAGCGGAATTAAAAATTCTTGATATAACTTATCGGCACGCAAACCCGGCCAATTTCCTCGACCATAATAAATCGCCACATCAACATCATCGGTTAATGAACCTTCATCCATATCAACCGCTTTAATTCGCACATCAATATCCGGCTCTTGCTGGTTAAAGTCAGCTAAACGAGGCACCAACCACTGAATAGCAAAGCTAGGAGGTAAGCTAATGGTTAACGCTCCCTTTTCGCTACGTTCTAATACTTTATCTGTTGCTTCAGCTAATGCAGTAAAAATATCTTTTATATCCAGAAAGTAACTTTGCCCTTCCTCTGTTAATAGCAAAGAGCGATTTCGACGACGAAACAGTTTCAAACCTAAAAATTCTTCTAATGCTTTGATTTGATGACTTACTGCGGCTTGTGTCACAAATAACTCTTCTGCTGCTCGAGTAAAACTCAATTGGCGAGCCGCCGCTTCAAACACTTTCAGCGAGTTTAATGGTGGCAATCTTCTAGACATAGATACACTCGAAAATTAGATTAGTTTTTTTAATCTGAAACATTATAAATTGTCCATTGCCTAGCGGCCAGAGAAATTCTATATTTCACCCCGCAGCAAGGCCTGAACGGCTTGGTTCTCTCTAGAATCAATTGGCTTATTGTTGCGATGTTGTGTTTGCAAACTCGTATTTCGAGTTAGGTAGATTTCTACCATCCTGTTTTGTACAGATATCCCCTGTTGCAAAACAAATACTTCCTGTATTTATTTTTTGACCTGTCTGTCAAATTTTTTAGCACCGCCTTTAGGCGGTGTTTTTTTCTGTGCTAAATCTCGCAAACTAAGTCCGTAAAAAACGCCCATAAAAAAACCGCTAACGAGAACGCCAGCGGTTTACAGTGTTGCGTAGTAAAGGATCGGCTATGGACGATACACTTTTACGTTATCAAAACCTTGTTCTTTTAAGTACAACGCTTGCAAACGGCTCATCACACCACGATCGCAGTACAATAGATAAGTTTGTGATTGATCTAAGTCGCCAAACTGAGTCGCCAATTTGTAGAAAGGTAGATGCTTCACTTCCACACCTTCGATAACTAATGGCTTGTCATCTTCTTCATCAGGGCTACGAATATCCAAAACCACCGCGTTACCTTCAACTGCCGTTACTTGTTCAACTTCGGGTGCTTGCTCTTGACTCTCTTTTTCAATATCACGAATATCCATTTGACGAGCGTTGTAAACCACTTGCTCAAGGATAGTAAAATCAAACTTCGCTTCTTCCGCTTCCAGTTTGCCTTTCACTGCTTTTATTGTTGGGTTCTTAGAGATGACACCACAATACTCTGGCATGGTTTTCGCGAAATCTTCCGTACCAATATCACGCGCCACTTTGATAATGTCTTCTTTGTCCCAGTTAATCAGTGGGCGCAAAATCAACGTATCGGTAACACCATCAATATGACGTAAGTTGGTCAGTGTTTGGCTAGATACCTGTCCTAATGCCTCGCCGGTTACTAATGCTTCTATATTCAGCTTGTCAGCAATCATACCAGCGGCACGCATAAACATACGCTTCAACACCACGCCCATTTGGCCGTCATCAACTTTCTCTAAAATTTCAGCCACAACTGGTTCAAAATCGACAGAGATAAAACGTACTTTTGCAGAAGAACCGTATTTATTCCACAGATAATGAGCGACTTGCTTTACACCGATTTCATGCGCTGGACCACCTAAGTTAAAGAAGCAGTAATGCACTTTTGAGCCACGTTTGATGTGTAAGTAGCTAGAGACACCTGAATCAAAACCACCAGAAATTAAACTCAGTACATCTTCTTGAGTACCTAGAGGGAAACCACCTAAGCCTTTATAGCGAGCGATAACTTGGTTGAGCAATTCATCAGCAATTTCAATGTTGATTGTCACATCAGGATTTTTCAACTGAACTTTTGCACTTTCAACCGCTTGATTTAGACCACCACCAACGTAACGTTCAAGATCAATCGAAGTAAAGTCATGCTTACCGCGACGTTTAGCACGCACAACAAAGGTTTTACCTTCAATGTTATGGCGGCTCAACTCTAGTACCTGTTCGTAGATATCGTGCATGTCCTTAAATTCAGATTGCTGAACTTCAAGAATTTGCTGAATACCCGGAGTCTGAGTCAAAATTTCCAGTACTTCTTGGTAGTACTGGTTACTTTGTGACGTCACTTCGATATGATCACGGCGGTTAAAAACCGCGACAGACTCTGTACGACGCTTAACGATATTGCGAATATTTGACTCTAAAATCTTTGTGAAGCGCTTACGTACTGATTCACTTTTAACAAAAATTTCCGGATGGGGCTTAACAATAAATTTCATAGTTCTATTCGCAATATAATGGGGCAATGTAAGTAACGTCACACTTCACTGTTGTTTTTTCAGTTGATAGCAATGAGCGAACCTCTAAGGGCGCAAGATTATACACGAGATTTTCAGCAAGAGAAAAGCCCATAAAAAAAGACGAGCCTTTCAGCTCGTCTATGGTTTTACCGATTTAGCAGAGTAACCTATTGAACTGACTGAACTTCATCACTATATGTCGGTTCACCTTGCATAATACTTATTTCTACACGGCGGTTACGTGAACGCTCAGCTTCAGTATCATTCGGGCCAATAGGATCGGTATCAGCCATACCTCGAACGCGAAGGCGCTGATGCGAGAAACCGCGAACTTTTTCCATCTCTTGCGCTACAGATACTGCTCGTTGGGAAGATAAATCCCAATTTGAGCGATACAACTCTGAATCAATTCTCTGGTTATCAGTATGACCTGAAATGCGCACAGTCCCCGGAACATCTTTAACCAGGTCAGCAATTTGACGCACCAATGGCCGAAACTTCGGTTGCAAAAATGCTGAACCTTCAGGAAAAGCACCTTTTTCTCGGATCCGTATTACAAGTTGTTGGCCTAAGTTTTCGACTTCAATCGCACCTTGTTCGATTTCTCTAGAGAGTGCTTTTTTGATATTTTCCTCAACCACTTCCATCTCTTGCGACATAGCCTCTGACTGCTGTTGTTGCTGTTCTTCAGATTCAGTGTTTTGGTTATTCTGCGTTGAAGTGTCAGGTGATTGCCCACCATTCAACTCGCCTTGATCTCGTTGATTACCACCCGCTCGATCAGAATCCCCTTCTTGAAACTCCAGCGTTTGCTGAGTCACATCAATGGTTTGTTGCATGATGACATCAATGGGCGTTGGCTCTGGGCGACCAGGGCGGAACTCTTGAGCAATGATGCTAGTTCCCTTGGGAATATCTTTGACTTCAAGCCGATTTTGCACACCAAAGGCAAATTTCATTGAACCAGCGATTTGTTTGAATTTCAGTACATCCATCTCCGAGAACGAAAGAAGCAGTACGAAGAAGCACATCAGTAGTGACATTAAATCGGCAAAAGTTCCCATCCACAGCGGTAAACCGGGAGGAGGACATTTCGGTTTTTCATCATCCATTATTAACTCCCGTTATTCGTTATCGACATCAAGCACGCGTTTACCTTCATTAAGGTAATTTTTCAGATAGCCGTCAATCACCCTTGGGTTTTGACCATCTTGAATGGCTAATACACCATCCATGATTAGGCGGCGATTGAGCTTCTCTTGCTCTCGACGTAGCGATAACTTATCGGCAATCGGGAAGAAAATCATGTTAGACAGAACCGCACCATATAATGTGGTTAAAAGAGCAACCGCCATCGCAGGGCCTATAGATTTCGGGTCATCCATGTTGGATAACATTGCCACCAAACCAACCAGTGTGCCGATCATCCCCATGGCTGGTGCCACGTCACCAAACGCGCGAAATACACCAGCACCTTGTTCATGACGCTCATCGGTTAGGGCGATATCTTTTTGTAGCGCAGCGCGAACTACATCGGCATCATGACCATCGACCAGTAGGTCGATCCCTTTTTGCATAAAGCTATTGGATATTTCCATCTCTTCGAGTGCAAGAAAACCACCTTTACGTGCGGCATCGGCCATTTCAACAATTCTAGCGATCAAATCTTCAGGTTCATCGGCTTTGAATATGAACGCTTTTCCTGCCACTTTGGCTGCACCAAAAAACTGCCCCATGGTGAATTTCATTAACACAACAAATGTTGAACCACCGACTACGATCAAAATAGAAGTGACGTCGAAGAACATCATCAAACTTCCACCTAAGATCATCGCCATGATTACAAAAGCTATGCCACCAATCAGGCCTATCAGCGTTGCTAAATCCACAAAGCACTCCTCATGCTATCCATTTGCGACAATGAGTTTAAACTCGTTATCGGCATGCGCGTAAAATCTTTAAGTAAATTATTGGATCATACAGAAATTATCTCTATGCAGTTTATACCCAAATAACAAAAATATGCACGATTGGGGGCGCGCAGTTGTGGTCTAGATTCAAAGTAACAAACACAATTATTATAACGCGATATGAATTCTCGCACAGAGATGTGATCCGCTTTCTTTGCTAGAGTGTATTTTATAAGAAAAAAGATGGGCTTTTCTGACAAAAGTGACTGGTTAAATTTGACCATCACTACGCCCTAATGTAACTTTCGTGCATCTTTCCTTAAGTGAAAATACTATGGCGAGCAAGAAACCTGAAAACATGTCCTTCGAGGCGACCATTGAAGAACTCGATCATTTAGTGGAACAACTAGAAAATGGCGACCTCGCTTTAGATGATGCACTAAAAAAATTCGAACGTGGTATTGCTCTTGCTCGTGCTGGGCAAGGTAAACTCAGCGAAGCAGAACAGCGCGTGAGCATTCTCTTAAATGCAAGTGATGATGCCCCACTGTCCGACTTTACTGAACAGCCTGAATAACTTTTATCTGCCACAACCCTTTATCTGTCAAAAATAAACTAGTAGAAGATTGCTCTATGATTGAAGCGCTCAGCTCCTATCAACAAAGAAATAACGAACAGCTTGATCTATGGTTAGGCCAATTCCCCAACCAAAAACTGCCATTAATAGACGCCATGCGTTATGGCTTATTGTTAGGTGGGAAAAGAGCCCGACCTTATTTGGTGTACATTACAGGCCAAATGTTGGGTTGTACTCCAGAGCAACTTGATACTCCAGCCTCTGCTATTGAATGCGTTCATGCCTATTCATTAATTCATGATGATTTACCGGCAATGGACGACGACGAGCTGCGTCGTGGCAAAGCAACCTGTCATATTCAATTCGATGAAGCGACCGCTATTTTAACGGGTGACGCCCTACAAACCTTAGCCTTTACTATTTTAGCGGAAGGTTCGCTCGCCAAACAAGCTGAGCCACAGCGTATCAATATGTTTAAAGAACTCGCACAAGCTTCTGGTGCTCAAGGGATGTGCATGGGGCAAGCATTAGATTTAGCAGCAGAAAATCGTTGCGTGTCTCTTGAAGAGTTGGAAGAGATTCACCGTAATAAAACCGGTGCATTGATGCGTTGCGCGATTCGTTTAGGGGCTCTAGCAGCTGGTGAAAAAGGGGTAGCGATTCTTCCCCAGCTAGATCAGTACGCCGACGCCATTGGTCTCGCATTCCAAGTTCAGGATGATATTTTGGATATCATTAGTGATACTGAAACCTTAGGAAAACCGCAAGGCTCTGATCAACAGTTGCATAAAAGCACCTATCCTGCACTGTTAGGCTTGGAAGGCGCAATCGATAAAGCACATACGCTGTTACAGGAAGCACTTCAAGCCTTGCAAGCAATCCCCTATAATACAGAATCACTCGAAGAGTTCGCCCGATACGTCGTCGAGCGCAAGAACTAAACTATAAGCGCGCATAATTATGACTCTTGATATATCAAAATACCCAACGCTGGCTTTAGCAAATACACCAGATGAATTACGTAGCCTCCCTAAAGAAGTGCTACCAGCACTGTGTGATGAATTGAGAACCTATTTGCTCAATTCAGTGAGTCAGTCAAGTGGTCATTTAGCTTCCGGCTTAGGTACCGTTGAATTAACGGTTGCTTTGCATTACGTCTACCATACTCCTTTCGATCAATTAATTTGGGATGTGGGCCATCAAGCCTACCCGCATAAAATCCTCACTGGTCGTCGCGATAAAATGCCGACAATTCGTCAAAAAGACGGACTGCATCCATTTCCTTGGCGTGAAGAAAGTGAATACGACACCTTATCGGTTGGGCACTCTTCAACGTCGATCAGCGCAGCGCTCGGTATGGCAATCAGCGCTGGCCATGAAGGGAAAGATCGCAAAGTAGTGAGCGTGATTGGCGATGGCGCAATCACCGCTGGTATGGCATTTGAAGCAATGAACCACGCGGGTGACATTCACCCAGATATGCTAGTGGTACTCAATGACAATGAAATGTCGATCTCCGAAAACGTTGGCGCATTGAACAACCATTTAGCGCAAGTTCTTTCGGGCAGCCTTTACACCTCGATTCGTGAAGGTGGCAAAAAAGTGCTTTCGGGCATCCCACCAATTAAAGAGTTGGTACGCCGTACAGAAGAGCATTTAAAAGGCATGGTTGTGCCAGGCACTTTATTTGAAGAGCTAGGGTTTAACTACATAGGCCCGGTTGATGGACATGATGTCAATGAACTGGTCAAAACCTTAAAGAATATGCGTGAGCTCAAAGGTCCACAATTTCTGCATATTATGACCAAAAAAGGTAAAGGTTATGAACCCGCAGAAAAAGACCCTATCGGCTATCATGGCGTACCAAAGTTTGACCCAAGCCATTCAAGCTTGCCAAAAAGCAGTAACGACAAACCGACCTTTTCTAAAATCTTTGGCGATTTCTTATGTGATATGGCCGCTCAAGATCCAAAACTAATGGCGATCACACCTGCCATGCGTGAAGGCTCTGGTATGGTTCGTTTCTCTAAGGAATTTCCTAAGCAATATTTTGATGTTGCGATCGCTGAACAGCACGCGGTGACACTGGCAACCGGTATGGCAATTGCTGGTAACCATCCTATCGTCGCGATCTACTCTACCTTTTTACAACGTGGCTATGACCAATTAATCCACGATGTAGCGATCATGGATTTGCCAGTCATGTTTGCAATAGACCGTGCGGGCCTTGTCGGTGCTGATGGTCAAACACACCAAGGCGCATTTGACCTTAGCTTTATGCGCTGCATTCCCAATATGGTCATTATGGCTCCTGCCGATGAAAATGAATGCCGTCAAATGCTCTATACCGGTCATCAACACTCTGGGCCAAGTGCGGTTCGCTACCCACGCGGTAATGGTATGGGTGTTGAAATTCAAACCGAATTTAGTGCGCTAGAAATAGGTAGAGGACGTGTATTACGTCAGCGCGATGAGAATATTGCCGATACAAAAATCGCCATTCTAAGCTTTGGTACTTTCCTACAAAACGCATTACAAGCGGCCGAACAGCTCAATGCAACCGTTGCAGATATGCGCTTTGTTAAGCCACTTGATGAAGAGTTAATTCGTCAACTTGCTACCGATCATGATGTATTGGTCACCATCGAAGAAAATGCAATCGCTGGCGGCGCTGGCGCTGGAGTACTTGAATTTATGATGAAAGAGAAGCTCTTAAAGCCTGTTCTCAACCTCGGTTTGCCGGATGAATTTATTGCTCAAGGTTCGCAAGAAGAGCTGCATCAAGAGTTAGGCTTAGACGCCAAAGGCATTATTGCCTCAATTCAAGAGTATGTAACGAAGTAACTGTCGTTGAATGAGCCATAATAGCTCTCTGAATAACATCAGATTAAACTACACAGAACCAGCTAAAAGTTCAATTGTAGAAGCCCTCGCCAATGCGAGGGTTTTCTTTTAAAACTTACAGTGACCACTCGAATTCAGTAAATAACCGCTGCCAAACTTCATCAAAGTTCGCTTTAAGCACTAATGCTTCCCCCGTAAAGGGGTGAGTAAAACACAATTCAGAGGCATGAAGCATGAGTCGCTGCGCATCATAATGCTCTCGAAATAAACGATTGTGCTTACCATCACCATGAGTAGTGTCGCCAATGATAGGGTGACTCAAATGGTGCATATGACGACGCAGTTGATGCTTACGTCCTGTTTTCGGCTTCATTTCCAACAAACAATAACGACTGGTTGGAAAACGCCCAGTAGAATAAGGCACTTCAATACTAGCTATAGGTTGATAAGCAGTAATTGCTTCTTGGGCTTCTTTATCTTGCTTAGCAAATTTATCAGCGATTTTGTCCAACTCAACTTTGAGCGGGTAATCCAATACATCGCCCTCTTCAATCCAACCCCGTACGATAGCGTGATAGGTTTTTTCCATCTCATGATTGGCAAACATTGGCATCACTTGTGAGGCAACCTCACTTGAGAGCGCAAAGACCAATACACCAGAGGTTGGGCGATCTAAACGATGCAAAGGAAAAACATGTTGACCAATTTGATCGCGTAGCGTCTGCATGACAAATTGTGTTTCATGCTTATCGAGCCACGAGCGGTGAACTAACATCCCCGCAGGTTTATTCACGGCAACCAAATACTCGTCTTGATAGATAATCTCTAACACGCTTTACACACCTCATCGATATACGTGACCAAAGCAATCACCTTAGAGAATTCAGGCTGGTGCTTCCAAGTTTCTTCAAAATAAGGCGCAATAGAAAAATCACTTGGCAGCGTTGCTTGCTGCTCAAGTAACGCCGACATTTTCGGAATAAACACCCATTGCAACCACTGTTCTGGTGCTAAAGTATCAATCGCAAAAGGCTCGTTACTCATTAATGCCTCTCGTGAAGGTGATTGTGGTTGCCACACACCACATTGACGCAATTCTGTTTCTAATTGTGTTAATGCTCTGGCAAGTTCTGTATTTATTGTCATTATTTACCGCGTTAATTCACTCTGTGACCTTGAAAATTGGCCATAGAGTACCATTTATTGTCACAACAAAGTGATTACAAAAGGCAAGTTCAAAGCCGATGATGAGGACCCAATAGTCATGGACACCATTCATACCCTAACTCAACTGCTCAAAAATAGTGGCAATCAATACCGAGTGTTTGATTTGGGTCGCCGCATCAAAAACATCGATAATACGCAATTTGAGTTGGTAGAAAAAGGCCAACAACCATACCCCTATCCACTTCAGCGCCATGCACATTTGGCCATTGCTTATTGGAATGAAGAAAAACAGCCCTGGATCTGGTTTTTAAAATTTGCTTTAGACGAGCGTGGGTTACTGAAACAAACTGACATTGGCAATTTCATTAAGTACGTGCTTGAAGCGATGGGCTCTCGGCTACAAGGAGATCTCAGCGAAGATCAACAACAAAAATTAGCCAACAACCCTTACACATTTAAACCCTCAGAAGACAAAATGGCTGTCTTTCATAGCCAGATTCGTTCTCAATTAGCTTTAACCGCTAGCCAATATTATGAACACGCTCAACATTACTTTAGCGGAGACCTTGGCTGGGATAATTGGCAGACGGTTGGCTTACAAGGCATTACCGATATTTGCGCACGCTTAAACAAAGAGCAAAATGGCGTATTAGTGCGTAAAGCGATAACGGCATTACCATCACAACCGCTGTATGCCTTATTGGGGGCATTAGAGCACACCGAACTGCCAGAAAAACTTGCACAACGTGTTGCTGAAATGGCAGAGCAACAAATTAACCATGCCGAACCCGATCTGTTCTTACTCTCTGCGTTAGTGCGGGCTTTATCTGGTGCGGATAATAAAACCTTACAAACAACGGTGAATGCTATCTTGCGCAGTCCCCGCTTGAGTCATCAGGAGGTTCTAATTGGTATTGCTGGGCGCGCATGGCAAGTACTTCAAGACCCTAACATTGCGCAGCAATTTTTACTGCGTTTGGCTCAAACGGGAAATCAAGCACTGTTCAACCAACTGTTTGCAGACTTGGTGATGCTTCCTGAGTTGAGAATGGTACTGTTACCTTTGCTTCACTCCAGTCCGACAGAAGAGTTGGCGAACGCCTTAATTCTTCTGCAACAAGCAACGAAGGCCCAGTAAAGGTATGTTCATGCTAAGCGATTTATTGGCGATAGTATTACTCAGTTTTGGTTGTTTTTTATTTTGGCAACAGCGCCGCCAAGCGGAGCTAGCCAAAGAAGCGATCAGCCGAAAATGTAAACAGCTCGACTTGCAACTTGTGAGTGTCGCTTTTGGGCGCCACAAACTAAAAACGCCAGAAGGAGTCTGGCGTTGGCATACGGTATATTTATTTGAGTTTTCAGCATTAGGCGATGACTGTTATCAAGGTGAACTGAAGATGTTTGGTTTTACACCATCAGCCTTTCATTTACCGCCACATCGGATGTAAATTCAAAAATAAAATAAGGGCCAAAAATATCTTCTTTTTCCCCCTTCAATGTAAAGCCGATTTTTTTCAATACCTCAATCGATGCGCGATGGTCAATATTGACCATCGCTTTTAGCCGACTGAGCTGTAACTGATGACATGCGGTAGGAACAAACGCTTTCAATGCCTCAGTGGCAATACCTTTGCCCCAGTACATTTTGTCAAAAAGAAACCCAAGCTCCGCGCCACCCTCGTCTAACTCAACAAATATGTGACCCATATATTCACGGTTGTAACCATCAAGCACCGCCATCGCATATAAATTGGGATCATGTAAAACACGTTGGAAAAGTTGCTTAGCGGAAGCTACAGTTTTAGGACCATTCATCTGAGCTCGGTTTTTAGCACAACAATTAAGCATCAAAAAATCAGATTCTAAGGAATCTGTATAGGGAAGAAGTAGTGTCCTTCGGGTTGCGGTCGTCACGTACAATCCTTGTTAGCAGCAAAATAGCATCGGAAGTTATCGATATTGATACTTTGCAAAAGAAGCCGAAAATTAAACTAAGCGAACGATGAAGTAATTGATCTAGATTATTTTTAAATCGTTATTATTATGATGTATCTAGTAAGAGTAATCGTTTTTGATGCAGTATCACATGTATAAGAAAAGCCTCAACACATAGGTGTCGAGGCTTATGATCTTACTCGCAGCAGTCCGGCTACTAATATCTGCTCCATGCATCATCCGTAATAGTGGCTGAATTCCTCAGCGTATCCTGCTTCGCCGTCCTAGCGGTGTCCTATTCGTCCTGAGCACTTACTGTCCTAGCAAGCACACATCACTTGTTCCTTGAGCGGTGTCCCTGACATCATCCTGATGTTCGTCCTACCTCAAGCTAGAGGCGTTCCTCATCAATCCATTGCAATCTACACCTTGTAGATTGTCATATCCGTACTCGTCCAGCATCCTGCTCAGTTACTTATCCTTAGTAACTGCTCTTCATCCTAAAGTGCATCGTTCCTTGATGCTTTCCTATTCCGCGTCAAACTCCCTTCAACGAAGTTAAATTTACCCGTTTACCAAAGAGAAACAATGATCGCCTAACTATATATTTTTAAACAACCTAAACAAAAAAACATCAATCCATTTAAATTCAATTAGTTAACAAAACAAAAATAGCCAAATATCCATTTGAAAACGTAATTTCTCACACTGAATGTAAGCGATCTCTTACAGCACTTAGCTACTTTTGCGATGCTCAAATAAAAGGTAACATTGCCACAACCCACGATAAGGACAAAATATGCTCACAAAAGATGTTTCGCAAGAACTAGAAACCGTATTCGCAAGCTTACATCAACAAGGAAAAGAGCCGACTGTCGCACTGGTTAAAGCTCGTTTAACCACATCCATTCCGATGCCTGTTATTATTGCTGCAATCAAAAGTTGGAAGAACGCACAACGCATTCCTAAGATTGAAGTGGCAACCAAGCAGAGTGATAGCGATAGAGTGGCAAAATTAGAGTCGCAAGTGGCTGAGCTTTTAGCTAGAGTCGCCACACTTGAAGCTCAATTAGCCGATAAAGAGAAGTAAATAATGATGAAAATTTGGGTGGATGCCGATGCGTGTCCGAAAGTGATTCGAGAAACCATCGTGCGAGCTGCGGAAAGAACTGGGGTTGAATGTACATTTGTCGCTAACCACGTTGTACCAGTTCCTAAGCGTGCCAACATTCATTCATTGCAAGTTCCAAGCGGTTTTGATATTGCCGATAATGAGATCGTAAGACGAGTTGAAGTGGGAGACTTAGTTATCACTTCAGACATTCCTCTCGCCGATGAAGTCATCACCAAAGGTGGTTTAGCGTTAAGTTCTCGGGGTGAGCTCTACACCAAAGATACCATCAAAGCACGCTTGAACATTCGTGATTTTATGGAAACCATGCGCTCAAGTGGTATTCAAACTGGTGGACCGAATGCGCTCTCTCAAACCGATAGGCGTGAATTTGCGAACCACCTTGACCGTATTTTAGCCAAGCGATGAATCATACATCTAAAAAAACCTGCGATAATCGCGGTTTTTTTTAGGTACATTGAGTTTAGGGGTATAAAACGTTGCCGCACCAGGTCCAACAGGAAGGCCCAATAGGAACAACCAAATGTAGAACAGCAAGCTCCAACCCACCATAAAGCAGATTAAATATGGCAGCATGGTGGCAATCAAAGTACCAATGCCCAAGTTTTTCATGTAACGCGTCGCGACAGCCAAAATAAGATCAAAGTAGCTCATTATTGGGGTAATAATATTGGTAGCTGAATCACCAATACGATACGCCGCATGGATAGTTTCTGGCGCATACCCACTAGCATCAACATAGACACAAAAATTGGCGCAGTTACCGCCTACTGAGCAGAAGCCGAACCAATCATTAGATTGATAAAACCACACATCAAAATAAAGGCAAAAAACAGCATGGGTCCGGTCAGGCCAACATTTTGTAAGAAGTCAGCACCTGCGACGACAAATACTTGACCAAAGCTGGTCCATTTAAAGAAAGCAACAAACTGCGCGGCAAAGAATACCAACACGATGTACATGCCCATTGAAGACATCGATTTAGAGATTGCATCAATGACATCACGATCATTATTCATGGTGCCAACGACCTTGCCATATACAAAGCCTGGAATCGCGAAGAAAACAAAGATAAACGCCACGTGACAGTTACCATACGCTTCGAAACACCCATCACCAAACCACGCATTGCAGCAGACAATAGACCTGAATACTCCGCAATCGCAACACCTAGCATAGCCACCAATACCGTGCCTAAAGGAGCAAAGCCAACAAAGTTTTTAACTAGGTTAGTCACGATCAGTTGTAAGCCTTCAGCATTAAAAAAACTCACCACATGAATCATACCATCAGCCGCTCGACCCGCTGCACCTTCTGGGCGAGGGTCAACAACCGAAACACCAAAGTATCCTGCGACACCTGACGAGATAAGTATTGCCACACAAAAAATGGCAAATAAAGTGATTGGATGAGGTAATAAATTCCCCAAATATTCGACGCTATCCAAGAAACGAGTAAATAACGGTTTCTTAGGCACATTTTGCTTAATTGAAGCTGATGAACTCATCAGTTCCCTCCTTGTAGTTATCCCTGTCCCTTTATGATAGAAATATCAAAAAAATGCAGAGGATTACTCGAGAGGAACACGTAATTGAAATTTAAGATGTTACAAAAGTTTGCAAAAACCACTCACATTAACTAGTTACACATCCATTTTCAGATTACTCAACAATTAAACCGTATAAATTAAAACCAATATATAACCCAAACCAATCACTCACTAAAAAACACGACAGGTTAGTACGTGCTAACGCTGCACTGCTTTAAATCGTGGGTTCGATTTACAAATCACATACATACGACCACGACGGCGTACAATTTGACAATCAGGATGACGTGATTTTGCACTTTTGAGTGAGCTTAGAACTTTCATTGTGGATTCCTTACTTTGTGAGCGAACTCGTTTTATCAACCATTTATTTTCTTAACCTAAAACGCTTTATGGCTGAACGATATGGATAAAAGGTATTGAGCACCGATTGTTATGTTATAACATTTTAATTAATAATAATTATCAACAAGAAATGCAAGTACAAATGTGATATTTTCTTCTTCTATTCAAACAAACGTGAATGACTTGCATGTATACCATCGCCCCAATTGGCATAATCGAAAGCCCGTATAAAGAAAAATTTGCAGTTCCTCGTCAGCCACGCTTGGTGCCTAGTGCCACCGCCAGAGTTAAGCTAACGGGCGATGCTAACTGCTTAGAGGCCGTAAGAGGAATTGAGCAATTCAGCCATATTTGGCTCCTGTTCTTGTTTGATCAAAATTTAGACGCAGGATGGAAACCAACCGTACGTCCGCCACGATTAGGGGGCAATGAACGGATGGGAGTTTTTGCTTCGCGAGCGACCTTTCGCCCCAATGGCATTGGTATGTCCGCGGTTGAGCTAAAAGGTGTGATTAAACAAGGTGAACATATTTACCTTGAATTAGGCAGTGTTGATTTAGTCGATGGCACGCCAATTATCGATATCAAACCGTATATTCCCTATTCTGACTCGATTGAGAACGCGGTGGGTGGTTATGCAGAAAAAGCGCCCGATAAAATCAACGTCACTTTTAGCACACCCGCATTGGTAGTACTTGAAAAACACTCAAATTATCACATGGTCAAGGCGGTCATTGAGCAAGTGCTCTCGCAAGATCCTCGCCCCGCTTATAAAAAAAACAAGCAAGATGACAAAGAATATGCGGTAAATCTGTTCGATCTGAACGTAAAATTCACCATCACAAACAACTTAGTATCAGTAACCGCAATAGAACACTTTTGACAAAGGCGATTGGCTGATATTATACACGGCTAAACCGAATCCCCTTTTCTAGGGTATCCCTATGCTGAGCTTGGTTTTCAGACCAAACAAAGCAGTTAATTTATGATGGACGGATATAATTAATGCGTACCAGTAAATATCTTCTTTCAACCTTGAAGGAGACCCCAAACGACGCAGAAGTCATTAGCCACCAGCTAATGCTACGTGCAGGTATGATCCGTAAGCTAGCTTCAGGTTTATATACTTGGCTACCTACTGGTCTACGTGTGCTGCGTAAAGTCGAAAACATCGTTCGTCAAGAGATCGACAATGCAGGTGCAATTGAAACCTTGATGCCCGTTGTTCAACCGTTTGAACTATGGGAAGAGACAGGCCGCTCTGAAAAAATGGGCGCTGAGCTACTTCGCTTTACTGACCGCCATACTCGCCCGTTTGTACTTAGTCCGACAGCTGAAGAAGTGATCACCAGCCTTGTGCGTAATGAAGTTAATTCATACAAACAGCTGCCACTGAACCTGTACCAGATCCAAACAAAATTCCGTGATGAAAGACGCCCACGTTTTGGTGTGATGCGCGCACGTGAATTCTCGATGATGGATGCATACAGCTTCGACATCGACAAAGACGGACTGCAAAAATCGTATGACATTATGCTTGATGCTTACTGCAAAGCATTCGACCGCATGGGGCTTGATTACCGCGCAGTACTGGCTGATAGCGGTGCTATTGGCGGTAGTGGCTCTCAAGAGTTCCACGTACTGGCAGAAAGCGGCGAAGACCTCATCGCCTTCTCAACCGAGTCTGACTATGCAGCGAACATCGAAAAAGCAGAAGCAATTGCACCAGCCATTGAATGTGCTGCTCCTACGCAAGAGATGCAATTAGTCGACACACCAAATGCTAAGACAATTGCAGAGCTTGTTGAACAGCATGGCCTTGCTATCGAAAAAACAGTAAAAACGTTATTCGTTAAAGCGTCAGATGAAATCGATGCCGACATCATCGCATTAATCATCCGTGGCGATCACGAGCTTAATGAAGTGAAAGCGGAAAACTTAGCCGAAGTCGCCTCTCCTTTGGAAATGGCAACAGAAGAAGAGATCCGCGCACTGATCGGCGCAGGCCCTGGCTCTTTAGGCCCTGTAGGTTTAGATCTGCCATTTATTGTTGACCGTACTGTAGCGGTAATGAGCGACTTTGGCGCTGGTGCTAACATAGACGGTAAACACTACTTCGGGATTAACTGGGGTCGTGACGCCGAACTAGGCCAAGTCGAAGACTTACGCAACGTTGTTGAAGGTGACCCAAGTCCATGTGGCCAAGGTACCATCTTGCTAAAACGTGGTATTGAAGTCGGTCATATCTTCCAGTTAGGTACTAACTACTCTGAGAAGATGAACTGTGGCGTACTAGATTCAAACGGTAAGAATGTCATCCTAGAAATGGGCTGTTATGGTATCGGTGTTTCACGTGTTGTTGCTGCGGCAATTGAACAAAATAACGACAAATTCGGCATTATCTGGCCTGACGCTATCGCACCTTTCCAAGTCGCGATCGTACCAATGAACATGCACAAATCTGAGCGAGTTCAACAAGCGGCTGAAAAACTATATGCAGAACTGTCAGCGGTAGGGATTGAAGTATTGTTTGATGATCGTAAAGAACGCCCTGGCGTAATGTTCTCAGACATGGAATTGATCGGTGTTCCTCATACCATCATTATTGGTGACCGCAGCATGGACGAAGGCAACTTCGAATACAAACATCGCCGTACGGGCGAGAAATCTGCCATTGCGATGGATGGAGCGGTTGAGTTTATCAAATCTCAACTTGCCTAACATCATAGCCATTGTTTGAAAGGTTGCCTTTATGGCAACCTTTTTTATTTGTGCCATTTATTAGGGCGTGTTGATCTTTCGTGAGTGTTTTTTAAACAGCATGGTAAAGAGTTATAATTTGCTTCGCCAAAAGTAAAACCATAACCAATACCATGCCAAGAACAATGCTAACTGATATTCGCTGGGAACTGCTACTCCAAGTTATGAAAAGTACAGGTCGT